>JAEZBT010000459.1 GCA_023426865.1 Actinomycetes bacterium | reverse complement strand
GCCGCGTCGCGCAGCGCGGGCACCCCCGGCTTGGTCGGGTTGGCGACGAACGCCACGAGGGTGTGGGCGACGTCCGTCGCGTCCGTGGCGGCGGTGCCGCGGCTGCCGGGCGCACCGATCGCGGGCGGGATGGGGATGCCCCGCCCCCGCAGCGCGCGACGGTTCCCGAGGGCGACCCACAGGGCGCCTCCGGCCAGCAGGAGCGCCACGACCGAGGCCAGAGCGACCCAGCCGACCCATGACATGGCGATCACGGTACGTTGCCCCGGGGCGCGGCACATCCCCATTGGGTCTCGATACCCTCAGGGGGTGATCGACCTGCGCATCCTCCGTGCCGAGCCCGAGACCGTCCGCGCGAGCCAGCGGCTGCGCGGCGACGACGAGTCGCTGGTCGACCTGGCCCTGTCGCTGGACGAGCGCCGACGCGCGTCCCTCACCCGGTTCGAGACGCTGCGCGCGGAGCAGAAGAGCATCGGCCGCGACGTCGCGAAGGCCGCCGGCGACGAGAAGGCGGCGCTCCTGGCCCGCGCGAAGACCCTCGCCGACGACGTGAAGGCCGCGCAGGCCGACGCCGACGCCGCCGCCGCCGAGCTCGACGAGGTCGCGATGCGCCTCGGCAACGTCGTCATCGACGGCGTGCCCGCCGGCGGCGAGGACGACTACGTGGTGCTCAAGCACGTCGGCACCCCGCGCGACCTGGCGGCCGAGTACGGCCCGGACATCGCCGTCCGCGACCACCTGGACCTGGGCGAGCTGCTCGGCGCGATCGACACCGAGCGCGGTGCGAAGGTCTCCGGCGCGCGGTTCTACTTCCTCATGGGCGTCGGCGCGCGGCTGGAGCTCGCGCTGCTGACCGCCGCCCAGACCATGGCCGTCGAGGCGGGCTTCGTGCCCGTCGTGACCCCGACCCTGGTCAAGCCCGAGATCATGCGCGGCACGGGGTTCCTCGGCGCGCACGCCGACGAGGTCTACCGGGTCGACGCGGACGACATGTACCTCGTCGGCACGTCGGAGGTCGCACTCGCGGGCATGCACTCGGGCGAGATCCTCGACCTGTCGGCCGGGCCGCGCCGCTACGCGGGCTGGTCGACGTGCTACCGCCGCGAGGCCGGGTCGTACGGCAAGGACACCCGCGGCATCATCCGCGTGCACCAGTTCAACAAGGTCGAGCTGTTCAGCTACACGACCGTCGACGACGCCGAGGCCGAGCACGAGCGCCTGCTCGCGCTCGAGGAGCGCATGCTCCAGCTCGTCGAGCTGCCGTACCGGGTGATCGACGTCGCGGCCGGGGACCTCGGCTCGAGCGCCGCGCGCAAGTTCGACTGCGAGGCGTGGCTGCCCAGCCAGCAGCGCTACCTCGAGCTGACCTCGACCTCGAACTGCACGACGTTCCAGGCGCGCCGCCTCGGCATCCGGGAGCGGACGTCGTCGGGCGAGACGCGGACCGCGGCCACGCTCAACGGCACGATGGCGACCACCCGCTGGCTCGTCGCGATGCTCGAGAACCACCAGCAGGCGGACGGCTCGGTGCACGTGCCCGCCGGGCTGCGCCCGTACCTGGGCGGGCTCGAGGTGCTCCGTCCGCTCGACGCCGCGGGCGCCCGCGCGTGACCGAGCCGCTCCCGGACGCGACGTCGAACGGCAGGTACCTGGTCGCCGTCGACGTCGACGGCACGCTCATGCGGTGGGTCGGCACCATCTCCGACGGCGTACTCGACGCGGTCGCGGCCGTGCGCGACGCCGGTCACCACGTGGTGCTCGCGACGGGCCGGTCGGTGATCTCGGCCGGCCCGGTCGCCCGGCGGCTGGGCCTGACGAGCGGCCCGGCGGTCTGCTCGAACGGCGCGGTCACGGTGCGGCTCGACCCCGGGCACCCGGAGGGGTACGAGGTCGTCGAGACGATCACGTTCGACCCCGAGCCCGCGCTGCGCCTCATCCGGACCGAGCTGCCCGACGCGGCGTACGGCGTCGAGGAGGTCGGGCACGGGTTCTTCGTGACCAAGCCGTTCCCGCCCGGGGAGATCGAGGGTCGGCACGTGCAGGTGGACTTCGACGAGCTGTGCCGCCTGCCGGCGACGCGCGTCGTCATCCGCAGCCCCGAGCACACCAAGGAGCAGTTCCACGAGATCGTGGCGCGCCTCGGGCTGCACGAGGTCTCGTACACGGTCGGCTGGGTCGCGTGGCTGGACCTCAACCCGAAGGGCGTCTCGAAGGCCACCGGGCTCGAGGCCGTGCGCCGGCACCTGGGCGTGGAGCCGAGCCGCACGGTCGCCATCGGCGACGGGCACAACGACCTGGAGATGCTCCGTTGGGCGGCGCGCGGCGTGGCCATGGGCGACGCCGACGAGGCCGTGCGGACGGCCGCCGACGAGGTGACCGGCGGCGTGCTCGAGGACGGGGTGGTCCCGGTCCTGCGCGGCCTCCTGCCGACCTGACCCGCGGGTGACGTCCGGGGCGGCGGGTGGACCCGCCCTGGTCGGCAGGGGCACAATCGGCGGCCATGGCCGCTGGCATCGAGGATGTCGCCCGGGTCGCGGGTGTGTCCACCGCGACGGTGTCGCGCGCGCTCCGTGGTCTGCCGAACGTCAACGCCACCACGCGGGCCCGGGTCCGCCAGGTCGCGGCGGAGCTCGGCTACGTGGCGTCGCCGTCGGCCGTGAGCCTCGCCTCGGGGCGCACGCGGACCATCGGCCTCATCAGCCCGCGCATCCGGCGCTGGTTCTTCGCCAACGTCATCGAGGGCGCGGAGCGGACGCTCCGGGCGCGGGGGTTCGACGTCCTGCTCTACACGTTCGACGCCGACCTGCCGAGCTCGCGCGCGAAGGTCGACCCAGAGGTGCTGCGCCGCCGGGTGGACGGCGTGCTCGTGGTCGGCCTGCCGCTGGCGCAGGAGGAGATGGACGCGCTGCGGGCGCTGGGTCAGCCCCTGGTGTGCATCGGCTGGGGCGGGTACGGCCAGACCACGGTCCGGCTCGACGACCGCGGCACGGCCGAGGCCGCGACGCGGCACCTCATCGACCTGGGCCACACGCGCATCGCGCACATCACGGGCGCCCCGGAGGACATCGCACCCTGGTCGCCCCCCGTCGAGCGCGCCGGCGGCTACCGCGCGGCGATGGCGGAGGCCGGGCTCCCCGTCGACCCGGCGCTCGAGGCGCACGGGAACTTCGACGTCTCGGGCGGCCGGGCGGCCACCCGGGAGCTGCTGGGGAGGGTGCCCGACGTCACGGCGATCTTCGCGGCGTCGGACGAGATGGCGATGGGGGCGATCCTCGCCCTGCGCGACGCCGGCCGCCGGGTGCCGCAGGACGTCTCGGTGATCGGCATCGACGGTCACGACCTCGGCGAGCTCGTGGGCCTGACGACGATGGCGCAACCCGCCGACGAGCAGGGGGCGGCCGCCGCGCGGATCGTCCTGGACATGATCGCCGGCGCGGCCCCGCCGCCGGAGCTCGTGTACCCGACGGTCCTCGTCGAGCGAGGCTCGACCGCCCCGGCGCCGGCGCGGCCGCCCGCGTCCGCCTGACCGCGCGGCCCGCAACGTTTGCAGCGGCGTGCGCCGATCCTGGGAGCGCACCCACGTGACCGGTCAAGCGTGGCGTGGCTGGTCAGGGCCTTGCAGGCTCCCTGGGGCGCCTGAGGCCCGGCTTGTAACGGAATCGTGACCTGATCGGAACCGGCAAACGCGAGAACGGCCTTGCCGCCGGGCTCTGCAAGCGCTTGCATGGGGGGTGCATGCTCCGGACGGCGTTCCCGCCGAGGCCGGACCGTGGGGGAAACACCACGACGATGTGGAGGACGAATGCGAAGCAACACCAGACGAAACCGCGTGATCGCGGTCGTCGGCGGGCTGAGCCTGGCACTCTCGCTGGCCGCCTGTATGCCCGAGGACGATGACGACGACGCCACCGGCGGCGACACCGAGGGTGGCGACACCGAGGTCGCGGAGGGCTGCGAGGCCTACGAGCAGTACGGCGACCTCTCCGGCACCCAGGTCACGGTCTACACGTCGATCGTGGAGCCCGAGTCCGTCGACCAGGAGGAGTCCTACCTCCCGTTCGAGGAGTGCACCGGCGCTGACATCGTGTACGAGGGCTCGCGCGAGTTCGAGGCGCAGCTGCTCGTCCGCATCCAGGCCGGCAACGCTCCCGACATCGCCTACATCCCGCAGCCCGGTCTGCTGCGGACGATCGTCGAGCTGGCCGACAGCCCGATCGTCCCCGCCCCGGACGAGACCGAGGCGAACGTCGACGAGTACTTCTCGACGTCGTGGAAGGACTACGGCACCGTGGACGGCGAGTTCTACGCCGCCCCGCTCGGCGCGAACATGAAGTCGTTCGTGTGGTACTCGCCGAGCATGTTCGCCGACGCCGGCTACGAGATCCCGGAGACCTGGGACGACATGATCGCCCTGTCGGACCAGATCGTCGCGGACGGCGTCGCCAAGCCGTGGTGCGCCGGCATCGAGTCCGGTGACGCGACCGGCTGGCCGGCCACCGACTGGATCGAGGACATCGTGCTCCGCTCCGCGGGCGCCGACGTCTACGACCAGTGGTACACGCACGAGATCCCGTTCGACGACCCGGCGATCGTCGAGGCGTTCGAGTACGCCGACGCGATCCTGCGCAACCCCGACTACGTCAACGCCGGCATCGGCGACGTGGCCTCGATCGCGACGACGCCGTGGACCGACGGCGGCTTCCCGATCCTCGACGGCCAGTGCTACCTGCACCGCGCCGCGAACTTCTACCAGAACCAGTGGCCTGAGGGCACCGTGGTGGCCGAGGACGGCGACGTCTTCGCGTTCTACCTGCCGCCCATCGACGCGGACAACCGTCCGGTCCTCGGTGGTGGCGAGTTCGTCGCGGCCTTCGCCGACCGTCCTGAGGTCGCTGCGTTCCAGACCTTCCTGTCCTCCCCGGAGTGGGCGAACGAGAAGGCCCTCGTGACGGAGGCCGGCGGCTGGGTGTCGGCGAACTCCGGCATGGACGTCAACAACCTCCAGACCGACTTCGACCGCCTCGCCGGCTCCGTTCTCGCGGACACCGACACGGTCATCCGGTTCGACGCGTCCGACCTGATGCCGGGCGAGGTCGGTGCCGGCACGTTCTGGACCGGCATGGTCGACTGGATCACCGGGACGGACACCGCCACGGTGCTCGGGCAGATCGAGGCATCCTGGCCGTGATCATCGGCGGAGCCGATGCATGACTGAGCAGTAGACAGCGGGGGCCCGCACAAGCGTGCGGGCCCCCG
>JAEZBT010000422.1 GCA_023426865.1 Actinomycetes bacterium | reverse complement strand
GCGCAGTGCGAGCGGCGGCGTCCGCGCGGCGCCCGCGGCCTGCCCGCGCCGGGTGGGGATCGGCTGCGTAGGTGCCGCTCCGGTGGCAGGCCGCGACCCGCCGGTGTAGCCATGGGGAGGGAAGCGTGGAGACGTCGCGGAGTCCCAGGTCGGAGCACCGCGGCGCCGGAGTGAGGGAGAGCGGTGCGCGTGCCAAGACGGTCGAGGGCGATCGCCGGGGTGTCGGTGCTCGCGCTGGGGGCGGGGCTGGCGGCGTGCGCGCCGGCCGACTCCACCCCGGTGCTCACCTGGTACACGAACCCGGACGCGGGGGGCCAGGCGACGCTGGCCCGGCAGTGCACGGAGGAGGCCGACGGGGCCTACCGCATCGAGGTGTCGGTGCTGCCCCGCGACGCGAGCTCGCAGCGCGAGCAGCTGGCGCGGCGGCTCGCGGCGTCCGACTCCTCGATCGACCTGATGAGCCTGGACCCGCCGTTCATCCCGGAGTTCGCCAACGCGGGCTTCCTCGCACCGATGCCGGAGGACCTCGCGGAGCGCGTGAGCGAGGGCGTCGTCGAGGGCGCGCTGGCCGGCGCAACGTGGGAGGACCAGCTGGTCACCGTCCCGTTCTGGGCCAACACCCAGCTGCTCTGGTACCGCGTCTCCGTCGCGCAGGAGGCGGGTCTCGACCCGTCCGCACAGCCCGTCACCTGGGACCAGCTCATCGAGGCGGCGCAGAGCACCGACACCTACCTCGGCGTCCAGGGCACGCGCGCGGAGTCCCTCACCGTCTGGATCAACGCGCTCGTGGAGTCCGCGGGCGGGCACATCGTCGAGGACCCGTCGGCCGAGGCAGCCGAGGTGGCCATCGCCCTCGACACCGACGCCGGGCGCGAGGCGGCCCGCATCCTGTCCGAGATCGGCCGGCAGGGGCTCGGTGGCCCTGGCCTGCCCACCGCCGACGAGAACGCGACCTTCTCGATCTTCCAGGGCGACCGCGGGTCGTTCATGGTCAACTGGCCCTTCGTCTGGCCCGCCATGCAGTCGGCCGTCGAGGCCGGTCAGCTCGACCAGGCCGTGCTCGACGACGTCGGCTGGGCGCTCTACCCGGCGACCGTCGAGGGGCAGGACGCTCGGCCGCCGTACGGCGGCATCAACCTCGGCGTCGGGGCCTTCTCCGCGCACGCCGACCTGGCGTACGCGGCCGCCGAGTGCATCGCCGACCCCGCGCACCAGGCCGAGTACTTCATCAGCGACGGCAACCCGCCGTCGTCCTCCGCCGCGTACGACGACCCCGCGGTCCAGGAGGCCTTCCCGATGGCGGACCTCATCCGCCAGTCGCTCGAGCAGGCCGCGCCGCGGCCGCAGACGCCCTACTACAACGAGGTCTCCGGCGGTCTCCAGCAGACCTGGCACCCGCCATCGGGCGTGGACCCGGACAGCACGCCCCGCCGGGCCGGTGACTTCATCACCGCCGTGCTGAGAGGGGAGCAGCTCCTGTGACCAGTGCCACCGCGCCGACGCGCGGCAGCAGGACGGCGCAGCCCGCCGCGGGGGAGAAGAGCGCGCGCGGGGCGGGCCGCCGGGCCGCCTCCGACCGGATCCGCGCCGAGGCCCGCCTCGGCTGGTACCTCGCCGGGCCTGCCTTCGTCGTCATGCTCGCCGTCACCGCGTACCCGATCCTCCAAGCCGTGTGGGAGTCGCTGTTCAGCTTCCGCCTCACCGCGCCCGACGAGCGGGAGTTCGTCGGGCTGGGCAACTACGGCGTCGTGCTCACCGACGAGATCTGGTGGCGCGACCTCGGCGTCACGGTCCTCATCACCGTCGTGACGGTCGCGGTCGAGCTCGTGCTGGGGTTCGCGCTGGCGCTCGTGATGCACCGGGCCGTGCGTCACCTGCGCGGCATCCTGCGCACCGCGATCCTCGTGCCCTACGGGATCATCACCGTCGTCTCCGCGTTCGCGTGGTTCTACGCGTTCGACATCAACAGCGGCTTCATCAACTCATGGTTCTCCTGGGTGCCGGGCATCGACGAGAACCTCAACTGGTTCGCCGAGACGGGCACGAGCCTGACCGTGATCATCCTGTCGGAGATCTGGAAGACGACGCCGTTCATCTCCCTGCTGCTGCTCGCCGGCCTCGCGCAGGTGCCTACCGAGCTCGAGGAGGCGGCGAAGGTCGACGGTGCCACGTGGTGGCAGATCATGCGCCGCGTCATCGTGCCGAACATGAAGGCCGCGATCATGGTCGCGGTGCTGTTCCGGGCCCTGGACGCGTTCCGGATCTTCGACAACGTCTTCATCATGACGAACGGGGCCAACGGCACCGAGGTCCTCTCCGTGCTGGCCTACCGGCAGGCCATCGCGCGCCTGGAGATCGGGCTCGGGTCGGCGATCTCCGTGCTGCTGTTCCTGTGTGTCGTCGCGATCTGCGTGGCGGCGATCAAGCTCTTCAAGGTCGACCTGGCGGGCGCGAGGGGGGAGCGGTGATGGGCACGCTGACGCGCCGGCAGAAGACGTGGTGGGAGGTCATCACGATCCTCGTGCTGGTCTACGCGCTGTTCCCCGTCGTCGCGATCTTCGCCACGAGCTTCAAGCTGCCGAGCGACCTCAACTCCGGGCAGCTGCTGCCCGCGCAGTGGTCGTGGACCAACTACGAGCAGATCCTCGTCGGCGACGCCCAGGAGCTGTTCCTCTCGGCGCTGCGCAACTCCATCGGCATCTCGCTCATCGCGACGGCCATCGCCGTCGTGCTCGCCACGCTCGCCGCCTACGCGATCGCACGGCTCGACTTCCCGGGCAAGCGCCTCATCCTCACCACGGCGCTGGGCGTCTCGATCTTCCCGGTGATCTCGATCGTCACGCCGCTGTTCAACGTGTGGCGGACGGTCGGGCTGTACGACACGTGGATCGGCCTGATCATCCCGTACCTGTCGCTGACCCTGCCGATCTCCATCTGGACCCTGGCCGCGTTCTTCCGCCAGATCCCCTGGGAGCTGGAGCAGGCGGCGCAGGTCGACGGGGCGACGTCGTGGCAGGCGTTCCGCAAGGCGATCGTGCCGCTCGCCGCGCCGGGGGTGTTCACGACGGCGCTGATCGCCTTCTTCATCGCATGGAACGACTTCGTCTACGGCATCTCGCTGACGTCCACCGAGACGGCGCGACCGGTGCCGGCGGCGCTCGCGTTCTTCACCGGAGCGTCGCAGTTCGAGGAGCCCACCGGTTCCATCTCCGCGGCGGCGGTCGTCGTGACGATCCCCGTCGTCGTCCTGGTGCTGCTGTTCCAGCGGCAGATCGTCGCCGGCCTCACCCAAGGTGCGGTCAAGGGCTGACCCGCGCCCGCCCAACCACCCACCCACCCACGACCCGAGGGAGACGCAGATGGCCTCGATAGTCCTGCGGGACGTCGTCAAGGAGTACGGGGACGGCTTCCTCGCGGTCAAGGGCGTGAGCCTCGACATCCAGGACGGCGAGTTCGTCATCCTCGTCGGCCCGTCCGGCTGCGGGAAGTCCACGATCCTGCGGATGATCGTCGGGCTGGAGGACATCAGCGACGGTGACCTGGAGATCGACGGCACCCGGGTCAACGACAAGGCGCCGCGTGAGCGGAACCTCGCGATGGTCTTCCAGAACTACGCGCTGTACCCCCACCTGACGGTCTTCGAGAACATCGCCTTCCCGATGCGCCTCGCCAAGGGGCGGTTCACCGACCAGGAGATCCGCGACCGCGTCACGCGCGCCGCCGACACGCTTGAGCTCGCCGAGCACCTCGACCGCAAGCCCGCGAACCTGTCCGGCGGCCAGCGGCAGCGGGTCGCGATGGGCCGGGCGATCGTGCGGGAGGCGGACGCGTTCCTCTTCGACGAGCCGCTGTCCAACCTCGACGCCAAGCTGCGCGGCCAGATGCGCACGGAGATCGCCCGCATCCAGCGGCGGCTGGGCACGACGACCGTCTACGTGACCCACGACCAGACCGAGGCGATGACGCTCGGCGACCGGGTTGCCGTCCTGCGCAAGGGGGAGCTGCAGCAGGTGGCGTCCCCGCGTGGGCTGTACGAGCAGCCGGTCAACCTGTTCGTGGCCGGGTTCATCGGCTCGCCGCCCATGAACTTCCTGCCCGGCCGGGTCGACGGCGACACCCTGCACCTGCCGATCGCGGACGTGCCGCTCGACGAGCGGCTCCGTGCGGCCGTGGGGGACCGGACGCTCGTCATCGTGGGCATCCGGCCCGAGCACGTGTCGGACGCCGACCTGCTCGAGGAGGGCAAGGAGGCAGCGGGCGTGACGTTCGAGACCGACGTCGACGTCACCGAGTGGCTCGGTGCCGAGCTCTACGCGTACATCCCCGTCGAGACCGAGCCCGCCGTCGCCGCCAAGCTCGAGGAGCTCGACCGGGACCTCGACGGGGAGGGCATGCGCGCTCAGGTCGTCGTCGCGCTCGACGCCGAGTCACGGGTGCGCGAGGGCGACCGTGCCGCGCTGTGGTTCGACCCGGCGCGGCTGCTCGTCTTCGACCCCGAGACCGGCGCGAACCTCACGCGCGACGAGGACGCGGCCCGCGAGATCGATGAGCGCAACGAGAAGGCCCGCCGGACTTCGCTCGAGCGCGCGCAGCGCCGCGACCGCGAGGGTGGCGACGGCGGTGCTCGTACGACCGAGGCGACGCACCCGTCGGGGCGCGCGGCCTCCTAGGTCCCGTACGCGGCGACCTCAGCCGCCGTCGGCGGGTCGGCCCCCGGCCGGCCCACCGTGATGGCCGCGATGACGGCGCACCGCTCGAGCACCGACCGCAAGGTCACCGTGTCGACCGCACGCAGGGCGGAGCGGGCGTCGGGCCCGAGCAGGCCCGCCCCCCAGAGACCGTCGATCAGCCCGGCCATGAACGAGTCGCCGGCGCCGACGGTGTCGGCGACCGTGACCGGAGGCGCAGCGACGTCGACGTGGACGCCGGCGCCGGTCCAGGCCGCGGCACCGGCGCCGCCGCGCGTCACGACGACGAGGGCGGGCCCGGCCGTCGCCCACTCCTGCGCCAGGCCCAGGGGGTCGTCGGGCGCGAGCCAGGCGAGGTCCTCGTCGCTGACCTTGACGACGTCCGCCATCGCGACGACGCGCTCGACCACCTGCCGTGTGCGCTCCGGCGGCGGCATGAGCGAGGGCCGCAGGTTCGGGTCGTACGTGAGCGTGGCGGACGTGCGGTGGGCGGCGAGGATGCGGGCGACGTCGCCCGCGCCCGGCTCGAGCACGGCCGCAATCGAGCCCGTGTGCACGGCGATCGGCGGGCCCGGCGGGGACGCCCAGGTCTCGGGGATGCGCCAGGTGAGGTCGAACTCGTAGGTGGCGCCACCGTCGTCGGCGAGGTGGGCCGTGGCGACCGATGTGCGCTCCGCTCCGTCGGAGCCCGGCACGAGCGCCGCCCCCGAGGCCGCGAGGTGCTCGGCGATGCGGCGACCCCGGGCGTCCGGGCCCAGCCAGGTCAGCAGGTCGACGCCGCGGCCCAGCCGGCCGAGGCCCAGGGCGACGTTCGCCGGGCTCCCGCCCACGTGCTCGGTGACGGCGCCGTCGCGTGCGTGCACGACGTCGACCAGCGCCTCGCCGATGACGAGCACGCGGCGTTCTGCCGCGTCGACGGGCGTGTGGGGTGCGTCCTTCGTGAGCGGTGCGTACATGCGCTCCACCACGTCGGCGTCCTCCGGCCGGCCGGGCGCCTGCGAGGGGTCGAGGACGTCCGTGCCCTCCGGGTCGGGCGACGCCGCGGTCACCGGAGCTCCTCGTCCGCGGCCGTGCCCGGCGCTGCGGCGTCGGTG
>JAEZBT010000418.1 GCA_023426865.1 Actinomycetes bacterium | reverse complement strand
GTACTGGAGGATGCCGCCGTTGCGGTAGTAGTCGGCCTCGCCGGGGGTGTCGATGCGGACCACGGCGTCGAAGGCGACGACAGCGCCGTCGGGCCTGGTCGCGGTGACGCGGACGGTGCACGTGGTGGCGACCGCCGGCGACGGTCGCGTCGTCGAGCTGGACGCTCCGGCCTCTCGTGGACTACTGCAGCTCCGCGTCTCAGACGAGCGAGCGCAGCACGTACTGCAGGATGCCGCCGTTGCGGTAGTAGTCGGCCTCACCGGGGGTGTCGATCCGGACCACCGCGTCGAACTCGACGACGCGGCCGTCGGGCTTCTCGGCGGCCACTCGGACCGTCCGGGGGGTGGTTCCCGCGTTGAGCGCGGTCACCCCGGCGATCGTGAACGTCTCGGTGCCGTCCAGGCCGAGCGAGTCGGCCGTCTCCCCCGCCGGGAACTGCAGCGGCAGCACGCCCATCCCGATGAGGTTGGACCGGTGGATGCGCTCGAAGCTCTCCACGATGACGGCGCGGACGCCGAGCAGCGCGGTGCCCTTCGCCGCCCAGTCGCGCGAGGACCCCGAGCCGTACTCCTTGCCGCCCAGGACGACCAGCGGCACACCGGCCTCCTGGTAGGCCATGGCGGCGTCGTAGATCGACGTCTGCTCGCCGGTGAGGAGGTTGACCGTGTAGCCGCCCTCGACGCCGGGCACGAGCTGGTTGCGCAGCCGGATGTTGGCGAAGGTCCCGCGGATCATCACCTCGTGGTTGCCGCGGCGCGAGCCGTAGGAGTTGAAGTCACGGCGCTCGACGCCGTGCTCCGCCAGGTAGTGGCCCGCGGGGCTGTCCGCCTTGATCGAGCCCGCGGGGCTGATGTGGTCGGTGGTCACCGAGTCGCCGAGCTTGGCGAGCACCCGCGCGCCGGCGATGTCGGTGACCGGCTGCGGGTCGCGACCCATCCCCTCGAAGTACGGGGGCTTGCGCACGTAGGTGGAGTCGGACTCCCAGACGAACGTGTCGCCCTGCGGCGTCGGCAGCGAGCGCCAGCGGTCGTCGCCCGCGAAGACGTCCGCGTAGTCCTTGGCGAACATGTCCCGGTCGATCGCCGAGTCGATCGTCGCCTGGACCTCGGCGGCCGTGGGCCAGATGTCGCGCAGGAAGACGGGGGCGCCGGACTCGTCGGTGCCGAGCGGCTCGGTCTCGAAGTCGGTGTCCATCGTGCCCGCGAGCGCGTACGCGACGACGAGCGGCGGCGAGGCCAGGTAGTTCATCTTCACGTCGGGGTTGATGCGGCCCTCGAAGTTCCGGTTGCCGGACAGGACCGACACGACCGCGAGGTCCTGGTCGTTGACGACGGCCGAGACCTCCTCGGGCAGCGGGCCGGAGTTGCCGATGCACGTCGCGCAGCCGTAACCGACCAGGTGGAACCCGAGCTTCTCCAGGTACGGCCAGAGCCCAGCCTTCTCGTAGTAGTCGGTGACGACCTTCGAGCCCGGGGCCATCGACGTCTTGACCCACGGCTTGGCGACGAGGCCGCGCGCGACCGCGTTCTTCGCCAGCAGCGCGGCCGCGAGCATGACCTCCGGGTTCGAGGTGTTGGTGCACGACGTGATCGATGCGATGACCACGTGCCCGTGGTCGAGCTCGGTCGACGTGCCGTCGGAGAGGGTGACCGGGACGCGACGGTGCGGGCGGCGCGTGGCGTCGGCGTGCCCGGCGTCGTGCGGAGCGCCCGAGACGTCTGCGTGCTCGCCGGCAGCGATCGGGTCGGACGCCGGGAATGTCTCGGCCACGGACTCGTCGAGGCCCGTCTCCCGCTCGGGCTCGCCGTCGTCGACGTAGTTGCCGATGACCGCCGCGAAGGCCTCCTTGGCGTCCGTGAGCGGGATCCGGTCCTGCGGGCGCTTCGGGCCGGCGATCGAGGGCACCACGGTCGAGAGGTCGAGCTCGAGGTACTCGGAGTAGACCGGCTCGACGTACGCGGGGGCCGACGGGTCGTGCCAGAGGCCCTGCTCCTTCGCGTACGCCTCGACCAGGGCCACTGCGGCCTCGTCGCGGCCGGTGAGGCGCAGGTAGTCGAGCGTGACATCGTCGACCGGGAAGATCGCGCACGTGGAGCCGAACTCCGGGCTCATGTTGCCGATGGTCGCGCGGTTGGCCAGCGGGACCTGCCCCACGCCCTCGCCGTAGAACTCGACGAACTTCCCGACGACGCCGTGGCGCCGCAGCAGCTCGGTGATGGTGAGCACGACGTCGGTCGCGGTCACCCCGGACGGGATGGTCCCGGAGAGCTTGAAGCCGACGACGCGCGGGATGAGCATCGAGACGGGCTGGCCGAGCATGGCCGCCTCGGCCTCGATCCCGCCGACGCCCCAGCCGAGCACGCCGAGGCCGTTGACCATCGTGGTGTGGGAGTCCGTGCCCACGCACGTGTCGGGGTAGGCGCGCAGCACGCCGTCCACCTCACGCGTCATCACGCCGCGGGCGAGGTACTCGAGGTTGACCTGGTGCACGATGCCGGTGCCCGGCGGGACGACCCGGAAGTCGTCGAACGCGGTCTGGCCCCAGCGCAGGAACTGGTACCGCTCGCGGTTGCGCTGGTACTCGAGCTCGACGTTGCGCTCGAACGCGTCCCGGCGCCCCGCGACGTCGATCTGCACGGAGTGGTCGATGACGAGCTCGGCGGGCGCGAGCGGGTTGATGCGCGCGGGGTCTCCCCCCAGCTCGGCGACGGCCTCGCGCATCGTGGCGAGGTCGACGACGCACGGCACGCCGGTGAAGTCCTGCATGATCACGCGCGCGGGCGTGAACTGGATCTCGGTGCTCGGCTCCGCGGTCGGGTCCCACTGCGCGAACGCGCGCACGTGGTCGGCGGTGACGTTGGCACCGTCCTCGGTGCGCAGGAGGTTCTCCGCGAGCACCTTGAGGCTGTACGGGAGCCGCTCGAGGCCCGGCACCGCCGACAGCCGGAACACCTCGTAGCTCGCGCCACCCACCTCGAGCTCACCCTTGGCCCGGAACGTGTCCACGCTCACGTCGACTCCTCCTCTGCTCGGCTCCGCTGCCGCGCCGTCCGGCGCACGTCCGATTTATCTTGACGTCAAGATACATGGTACCCGAGTCGCGCGCGGGCCGCTGTCCCAGGACCGGCCCGGCGTCACCGGACCGCGAGCCGAGAGGCTACCGACCCCAGGACGCCCGGGG
>JAEZBT010000333.1 GCA_023426865.1 Actinomycetes bacterium | reverse complement strand
GGCTCGCCGTCGCCGACGGGCCCGACGTCGCGGTGAGCCTGGACCTGACGGACCTCGCCCCGGCGGACGAGACGGCCCTCGCGGCTTGGCTCGCCGACCCGGCCGCGCCCAAGACCGTGCACGGCGCGAAGGACGCCTGGCACGCGCTGCGCGGGCGCGGGCTGGCGCTGGACGGCGTCGTCTTCGACACCCTGCTCGCGGCGTACCTGTGCCATCCCGACCAGCGCAGCTTCGACCTCGCGGACCTCGCTGTCCGGCACCTGCGGCGCGAGCTGCGCGCTGAGGCGGTCGACGACGGCGCCCAGGGCGCGCTCGACCTGGACCTGGACGGCAGCGCCGGTGCAGGGCACCAGGCGGCGGTGCGGGCGGCCGCCGTCGGCGAGCTCACCGGGGTGCTCACCGACGCTCTGGGGGACCGCGCGGTGGACCACCTGCTGCGCGACGTCGAGCTCCCGCTCGTCGGGGTGCTGGCCGACATGGAGACACTCGGCGTGGCGGTCGACGTCGGGCACCTCACCGAGCTCGAGCGGGGCTTCGCGCGCGTCGTGGCCGACGCGGCGGCGGAGGCGTACGCCGTCATCGGGCGGGAGGTGAACCTCGGGTCGCCCAAGCAGCTCCAGGAGGTCCTCTTCGACGAGCTCGGCATGCCGAAGACCAAGCGCATCAAGACGGGCTACACGACGGACGCCGCGGCTCTGGCCGACCTGTTCGAGCGCACCCAGCACCCGTTCCTCGCGCACCTGCTGGCGCACCGTGACGCTTCCCGGCTGCGGCAGACGGTCGAGGGCCTCCTGCGGTCCGTGGCCGACGACGGGCGCATCCACACCACGTACCTGCAGACGATCGCGGCCACCGGACGCATCTCCTCGACGGACCCGAACCTGCAGAACATCCCGATCCGCACCGAGGAGGGCCGGCGGATCCGGCGGGCGTTCGTCGTCGGCGAGGGGTTCGAGTCGCTGCTGACCGCCGACTACAGCCAGATCGAGATGCGGATCATGGCGCACCTGTCCGGTGACGAGGGACTCATCGAGGCGTTCCGTTCGGGGGAGGACCTGCACCGATACGTCGGCTCGCGCGTGTTCGGGGTCCCGACGGAGGAGGTCACGTCCGCGATGCGGTCGAAGATCAAGGCGATGTCGTACGGCCTGGCGTACGGGCTGTCCTCCTTCGGCCTGTCCAAGCAGCTCACGATCTCGGTGGGCGAGGCGAGCGCGCTGATGGACGACTACTTCGCGCGCTTCGGCGGCGTGCGGGACTACCTCGCGGGGGTCGTGGACGAGGCCCGGCGTACGGGGTACACGGCGACGATCCTCGGTCGGCGCCGGTACCTGCCCGACCTGACCAGCGACAACCGTCAGCGCCGCGAGATGGCCGAGCGCATGGCGCTGAACGCCCCGATCCAGGGGAGCGCGGCGGACCTCATCAAGGTCGCGATGCTCGGCGTGCACCGCGGACTGCGCGACGCGGGCCTGCGCTCCCGGCTCCTGCTGCAGGTGCACGACGAGCTGGTGCTCGAGGTCGCCCCGGGCGAGCGGGAGGCCGTCGAGGTCCTTGTCCGTCGGGAGATGGGCGCGGCGGGCGACCTTGCCGTCCCCCTGGACGTCTCCGTGGGCACCGGGAGCAGCTGGCACGACGCCGGGCACTGACCTCGGACACCGGCCGTCCGCGACGGGTGGGACCGGGCCGCAGCGGGAAAAGTCGCGTGATCTGGTGATGTCGGTCACACTGCCTCGTCCGGTGGCGACGAGGCCACCACCGACACTGCTGGGGGCAGCATGTCCGACGCCATGTCCGATGCACTGCGCGAGGCGCAGACCGAGACGGACTACCAACGGGTCCAGCGGTCGCAGGAGTTCCAGGACCTGCGCACGCGGTTCCGGCGGTTCGTCTTCCCGATGACCGCGTTCTTCCTCGCCTGGTACTTCCTCTACGCCTTCTTGGCTGCGTACGCCCACGACTTCATGAGCATCCGCGTGACGGGGACGATCACGGTCGGCCTGCTGTTCGGGCTCGGCCAGTTCGTCACCACGTTCGCCATCACGATGATCTACGCCCGGTGGGCGAACCGGCGCCAGGACGCGGTTGCCGAGCGCCTGCGCCAGCACATCGAGGCCGGTGAGGTTCGATGATGCCCGGCGCGCTCCGCGCCGCGGCGGCGACCACCGAGCAGGTGGGCAGCCCCGCGGTCAACATCGGCATCTTCGCCGCGTTCGTGCTGGTCACGATGGTGATCGTGTTCCGGGCCTCCCGGAACAACAAGACGGCGGCGGACTACTACGCCGCCGGCCGTTCGTTCACCGGCCCGCAGAACGGCACCGCCATCGCGGGCGACTACCTCTCGGCGGCGAGCTTCCTCGGTATCGCCGGGGCGATCGCCCTGAACGGCTACGACGGGTTCCTGTACTCGATCGGGTTCCTGGTCGCATGGCTGGTGGCCCTGCTCCTCGTCGCCGAGCTGCTGCGCAACACGGGGCGCTTCACCATGGCCGACGTGCTCTCGTTCCGGCTGCGTCAGCGGCCGGTGCGGATGGCGGCGGCCATCTCGACGCTCGCGGTCGTCTTCTTCTACCTGCTGGCCCAGATGGCCGGCGCAGGCGGCCTCGTGGCGCTCCTGCTCGGCGTCACGGGCACGGCCGGCCAGGGGATCGTCATCGCGGTCGTCGGCGCGCTGATGATCATGTACGTCCTGGTCGGCGGCATGAAGGGCACCACCTGGGTGCAGATCATCAAGGCGATCCTGCTCATCGCGGGCTCAGCCGTGATGGCCGTGTGGGTCCTCGCGCAGTTCGGGTTCAACCTGTCCGACCTGCTCGCGGGCGCGATCGCGGCGGGCGGCGAGGGCGGTGAGGCGCTCATCGAGCCGGGCAAGCAGTACGGCGCGTCGGCGCTCACGCAGATCGACTTCATCTCGCTGGCCCTGGCGCTCGTGCTCGGTACCGCGGGCCTGCCGCACGTCCTCATGCGCTTCTACACCGTGCCGACGGGCCAGGAGGCGCGTCGGTCGGTGGTCTGGGCGATCTGGCTGATCGGCATCTTCTACCTGATCACCCTGGTGCTCGGCTACGGCGCGGGCGCGCTCGTGGGCCCGGAGACGATCCGGGCGGCACCGGGCGGCGCGAACAGCGCCGCGCCACTGCTCGCCTACGAGCTGGGGGGCGTGCTCCTGCTGGGCTTCATCTCCGCCGTCGCGTTCGCGACGATCCTGGCGGTGGTGGCCGGCCTGACCATCACGGCCGCGGCGTCGTTCGCGCACGACATCTACGCGAACGTCATCAAGCGGGGACGGGTCAACCCCGACGGCGAGGTGCGCGTGGCGCGGATCACCGTCATCGGCATCGGCATCCTCGCCATCCTCGGCGGCATCTTCGCCAACGGCCAGAACATCGCGTTCCTGGTGGCGCTGGCGTTCGCCGTCGCGGCGAGCGCGAACCTGCCGACGATCATCTACTCGCTGTTCTGGAAGCGCTTCAACACGGCTGGGGCGCTGTGGAGCATGTACGGCGGCCTCGTCTCGGCGATCGTGCTCATCGTCTTCTCGCCGGTCGTGTCCGGGAAGGTCGACCCGGTGACGGGCGCGAGTCTGTCGATGATCCGGGACACCTCGGTGGACTTCGCGATCATCCCGCTGTCGAACCCCGGCATCATCTCCATCCCGCTCGGCTTCCTCCTGGGGGCCCTCGGGACGGTGCTGAGCAGGGAGAAGCCCGACCTGGAGCGCTTCGCGCAGATGGAGGTCAGGTCCCTCACGGGTGCGGGCTCGGAGAAGGCCACGGTCAACCACTGACCGTCCGCTGACAGCCCGGTGGCGGGTGG
>JAEZBT010000254.1 GCA_023426865.1 Actinomycetes bacterium | reverse complement strand
GGGGGGGCGGGGGGGGGCGCCCCGCCCGCCGGCCCTGACCGACGCGGGCTGCGCGTCGGTCAGGGTGCCGGCCATGGGCGGTGCGACGCCCGTCTCGGCGGTCGCGGTCATGCCAGCTCGCGGAGGGTGTCGCCGGGGACGGCACCCAGGAGGACGCGGCCGTCGTCGGTGAGGAGGATGCTCAGCAGCGCCGATGTGACCAGCCGACCCTCGGGCACCCGGGTGGCGAGCGCGTCGAACAGGTCCCCGTCCGCGCCGTCGTGCATGCCCTCCAGGCTCTGGTCGAGCTCGGCGAAGAGGTCCTCGGCGGACTCCCCGCCGGGCGTCCCGGCCGGGTCGGGGTCGCCGTCGGCCCCGGCCGCCTCGGCGGCACCCGGCGCGTGGTCGATCCCGGAGAGCTCGACGACGGTGGCCCAGCCCGTGCCCAGCACGCGCATGCCCTCGCCCTCGCCCGGCGCTGCGCCGTCCGCGTGCGCCTCGGTCTCCAGCTGCGCGAGGTCCACGGCGCCCAGGTCGACGTCGTCCAGACCCTCGACGCCGAGCGCACCCAGGTCGATGCCCGCGAGCAGCTCCTGCATGGCCGCCAGGCGCTCGGGCCCCTCGAGTCCGGCGATCCGCTCGAGCTCGGCCGGGTCGACGCCGAGGCGCTGCTCCAGCTCCCCGGGCTCCATGTCGGACAGGCCCTGCAGGTCGGTGAGGTCGACGTCGCTCAGCCCCTCGAGGCCGGGCGGCAGGTCCGCGCCGGAGAGTCCGGCGAGCGTGCCCAGGTCGGGCACGGGGATCTCGACCTCGCGCACGGTGGCGCCCACGGGCACCGAGAACTCCAGGACGGCGTCGTCCGGGGCGTCGTAGGAGAGGTCGGTGTAGCCGACCTCGAGCGCGGGCGCGTCGGAGTCCTGCGTGCTCCACACCTGCAGGCGCAGCGGCATCGACGTCTCGCCGTCGACGGCGACGACCACGCGGCCGACGAGCGTCTCGCCGTCCTCCGGGGTCACCACGAGCTGGTAGGCCGCGCGGCCCGCGACGGTGGTGTCGGCGTCCATCGTGACGATCGAGTACTCCTCGACGGCCTCGAGCAGTGACGTGGCCAGGGCGTCCGGGTCGGCGACCGACGCGGGGCCCATGGGGGCGGCGTCGTCACCGAGGAGCGCCTCGAGCGCCTCGGCGTCCTGCGCCGACGGCGCGTAGTGCACCACCTCGTCCTGCGCGCTCGAGTAGGTCCACACCTCGACGCCGTCCTGCACCACGGAGAACTCCGACGTGGCACCCAGGAGCGCGATGCGCGACCGCTCGGCGCCGTCGGACCACACCCGCATCGTCGTGCTGCCGCCGAGCAGGGAGCCCGGGCCGGCGTCGGCCACGTCGGCGAGCGGCACGTCGGGCAGCCCGAGCCGCGCCGTGTAGACGACGGTGCCGCTCAGCGGGCGCTGGTCGGCCTGGGCGACGGCGGCGAGCAGCTCGGCCGGGGTGCGGTCGGGCAGGTCCGCGTCGTCGGAGGCGGAGGCCAGGGCCGGTACGGCGAAGGCGGCGGCCACGGCCACGGCCACGACGCCGGGGACGGCCCACCGGGTACGGGGGCTCAGGCCGGCACGGACCGGAGTGGTGTCAGTGTTCTCGCTCATGGCACCCACCGTGCACCCCGGCCCCTGAGAGGACGCTGAGAGGGCCGACGGCGCCCGCGCCGCGGACCCCGGGCGGCCGGTGGCATGCTTCCAGCGTGCGGGTGCTGGTGGTGGACGACGAGCGCGGCCTCACGGCTGCCCTCGAGCGCGGGCTCTCCGCGGAGGGCTTCGCCGTCGACGTCGCCCACGACGGCGCGACCGGCCTGGAGATGGCGACGAGCGTCGACTACGACGCGATCGTCCTGGACATCATGCTGCCGCGCCTGAACGGCTACGACGTGCTCGCGGCGCTGCGCGACCGGGGCGTGTGGACGCCGGTGCTCATGCTCAGCGCCAAGGACGGCGAGTTCGACATCGCCGACGGCCTGGACCTCGGGGCCGACGACTACCTCACCAAGCCGTTCGCGTTCGTCGTGCTCGTGGCGCGGCTGCGGGCGCTCGTGCGGCGCCCGGCCGTCGAGCGACCGGCGGTGCTCACGGCCGGCGACGTCGTGCTCGACCCGGCCGCGCGCACGGTGACCCGAGGCGGCCAGGAGGTCACGCTGACCGCCCGCGAGCTCGCGCTCCTGGAGTACCTCATGCGGCACCAGGACCGGGTGGTCGGCAAGCTCGAGCTGCGCGACCACGTCTGGGACGGCGTCGGGGAGGACCTCAACGTCGTCGAGGTCTACGTGGGGTACCTGCGCCGCAAGCTGGGCCGGGGCGTGGTGGAGACCGTGCGCGGCGCCGGCTACCGGGTGGCGGGATGACGGGCGGCGCGGCGGGTGGCCGGCCGGGGACCTGGTCGGTCCGGCTGCGGCTGACGGCGCTCACGGCCGGGCTCGCGGCTCTCGCCCTGGCGGGCGGTGCGCTGGCGTTCGCGACGGCGCTGTCGAGCGCGCGCGTGGGCGACCTGGACGACATCGTGGGTGCGCGCTCGGAGCTGGTGGGGTCGCTCGTGGCGACCGGCCAGCTGCCGGAGGCGCTGCCGGCGAGCGAGCCGGGCGAGATCGTGCAGGTCCTCGACGCCGCCGGGCACGTGGTCGCCTCGTCCCCGAACGCCAGCCGGACGCTGCCGGTCCTCGGACCCACCGAGCTCGAGGCGCTCCGCTCGATGGCCACCGACGGCGAGGTCTACGTCACGGGCACCACGGCGAGCACGTACGACGGCGACGCGCGGGTCGCGCTCCTGCCGACCACCTACGGCGGCGAGCCGGCGAGCGTCGTGACCACGCTGCCCCTCGCGGAGGTGAACTGGCTGCGGCGGGCCGTCGGGATCTCGCTGCTCGTCGTCGTGCCGGTGCTCACCGGCGTGCTGGCCGCGGTCGTGTGGGCCGTGGTCGGCCGCGTGCTCGGGCCCGTGGAGGAGCTCCGGCGGGCGGCGGCGCAGGTGGCCCGCCGTGGCGGGCCGGGGTCGCTGCCGGTGAC
>JAEZBT010000197.1 GCA_023426865.1 Actinomycetes bacterium | reverse complement strand
CAAAGAGCCGGGCCGGTCCACCCAACCTGGACCGGCCCGGCTCATCCCTACGCCCGCTCGCTCGCGGGCGTAGGCGTGTCAGCCGCGGAAGGGCGCGTACGTGGTGTGCAGCAGGTCGTGCGCGACGTGGCTGTTCGGCTCGCCGTAGTACTCGTCGTAGAGCCGGAGGATGTCCGGGTTCTCCTGCGACTTGCGGTACTTGGAGAGCTTGTCGATCTCGACGAGCACCTTCTGGCGGGCGGCCATCTCGCCGACGCGGTCGGGCACCGGGTGGCCGGCGCCGTTGATGCAGCCGCCGGGGCAGGCCATGACCTCGATGAGGTCGTAGCCCGGGTCCTCGCCGTTGCGCATCTTCTCGGCGATCGGCGCGACGTTGTTCAGACCCGAGATGACGGCGACCTTCACGGTGGTCTCGCCGGCGACGATCGTCGCCTCCTTGAGGCCCTCGAACCCGCGGACCTCCTCGAAGTCGAGGTCGTCGACCAGCGGCGTGCCCGTGAGCTTCTCGACGGCCATGCGCAGCGCGGCCTCGGCCACACCGCCCGAGGCGCCGAAGAGCACGCCCGCGCCGGTCACGCGCTTGTACGGCTCGTCGAAGGCGCCCGGCTCCACGTCCTTCGGCTCGAGGCGGAGCATCTGCACCATCTCGAGGAACTCGGTGGTCGTGAGGACGGCGTCGACGTCGCGGATGTCGTCCGGGGCGAACTCCGGCCGCGCGGCCTCGTACTTCTTCGCGAGGCACGGCACGATCGAGACGACGTACAGGTCCTCGAGGCTGATCCCGGCCTGCTCGGCGAAGTGGTGCTTCACCGTCGCGCCCATCATCTGCTGCGGCGACTTGCAGCTGGACAGGTGCGGGATGAGCTCCGGGTAGCGGCGCTCCACCAGGTTCACCCAGCCGGGGCAGCACGAGGTGAACTGCGGCATCGTGCCGCCGTCGGTGACGCGGCCGAGGAACTCGGTGGTCTCCTCCATGATCGTGAGGTCCGCGGCGAACGAGAAGTCGAAGACCTTGTCGAAGCCGACCTTGCGCATGAGGCCCGCGATGAAGCCGGAGGCATCCTCGACCGAGAGGTCGTACTCGCTCGCGATGACCGTGCGGACCGCAGGGGCGACGAAGCCGACGACGACCTTCTTCGGGTCGTTCATCGCCGTGAAGACGTCGCCGCGCTCGCGCTTGTAGTCGAGCGCGCCGCACGGGCAGGCGCGGACGCACTGGCCGCAGGAGACGCAGTCGGTCTGGTCGAGCGGCAGCCCGTTGTGGGTGCCGACCGTCAGCCGGCCCTCGCTGAACTGGTACGCCAGGACGCCGACGCCCTCGATCTCCGCGCACGCCGCGACGCAGCGACCGCAGGAGATGCACTTGTTGTTGTCGCGGACGATGAACGGGTGGTCCTCCACGATCGGCGTGTAGGGCCGCACGTGCAGCGTCGGCGCGAACTGCACGCCGTGGTCCGTCGCCTCGTTGCGCAGGGCGCAGTGGTTCTGCTTGGAGCAGCCGCACTCGAGGCAGCGCGCCGCCTCGGCCCGCGCCTGCTCCTCGGTGAGACCGAGCTCGACCTCGATGAAGCTGTCGACGCGCTCGCCCGGGGGCAGGGCCGGCATGACGGCGCGGGCCAGGCGCGGGATGTCGTCGAACTCGGCCCGCGGGAGGTCCTCGTTGGTGCCGCGGCTGCAGCTGTAGTCCTCGTGCGACGGGCGGACGTAGCCGCGCATCACGAAGTCGTCGATGGCCTTGGCCGCCCGGCGGCCGGCGGCGATCGCCTGGATCACCGTCGCGGGGCCGGTCACACAGTCACCGCCGGCGAAGATGTTGAGCTCAGACGTCTGCATCGTCTGGCCCTCGATGTCGATGTCGCCCCACTTGTTCAGGCGCACCGGGAGGTCGTTGTACAGGAAGGTCGTGTCGGTCGTCTGGCCGATGGCGCCGATGACGTAGTCGGCCTCCATCACGAAGTCGCTTCCCTCGACGACCTCCGGACGACGACGGCCGGACCGGTCGGGCTCGCCCAGGCGCATCTGCACGCAGTGGACCTGCTTGCGCCCGTTGTCGCCGACGGTGATGCGGGTCGGCGCCGTGAGGAACACCATCTCGATGTTCTCGTGCAGCGCCTCCTCGATCTCGATCGGCTCGGCCGGCATCTCGTCGCGGGTACGGCGGTAGACGAGCTTGACCTCGCGGGCGCCCATCCGCAGCGCGGTCCGCGCGCAGTCGATCGCGGTGTTGCCACCACCGACGACGACGACCGTGTGGCCCAGGTTGACCTTCGCGCCCTTGGTGACGTGGCGCAGGTAGTCGATGCCGAGCTCGACGCCCTCGAGGTGCTCACCGTCGATGCGCAGCGGCGAGGCGCGCCACGAGCCGATGGCCAGGTAGACGGCGTCGAAGTCGCGGCGCAGGTCCTCGAGGTGGAGCTGGGTGCCGAGGCTGACGCCGGTGACGATCTGGACGCCGAGGGCCCGGATGAAGTCGATCTCCTCCTGGAGCGTCTGCTTGGGCAGGCGGTACTCCGGGATGCCGTAGCGCATCATGCCGCCGGCGAAGTCCTGCTTCTCGAAGACCGTGACCTGGTGGCCGTTGATCGCGGCGTAGTACGCGGCCGACAGACCCGACGGGCCGGCGCCGACGATGGCGATCCGCTTGCCCGTGGACTCGGCCAGGTGCGGCGTCCACGGCGTCTCCTGCTCGCGGTCCCAGTCCGCCACGAAGCGCTTGACGTGGTTGATGTTGACGGGCTGCTCCACCAGGTTGCGGCGGCACTCGGCCTCGCAGGGGTGGGGGCAGACGCGGCCGCAGGCCGACGGGAAGGGGTTGCGGTCCTTGATGACGCGCAGCGCGGCGGCGTAGTTCCCGTCCGCGACGTGCTTGAGGTACGTCTGGATGTCGATGCCGGCCGGGCAGGTCTGCACGCAGGGGGCGACGCAGTCGGCGTTGTGGTCGCAGAGCAGCTGCTCCAGGCGGACCTTGCGGTAGTCCTCGAGGCGTGGGCTGTGGGTGGTGATGACCATGCCCGGCGTGATCGGCGTCGTGCACGCCTTGACGTCGCGGGGGGTCTCGCCGTTCGAGCTGACCTCGACGACGCACAGGCCGCAGTTGCCGTTGGACCGCTTGAGCCGGACGTCGTGGCACAGGGAGGGGATCTCGATGCCCTCCATGACCAGCGACTTCAGGATCGTCAGGTCGCCGAAGACCTGGGTCTCGCGGTTGTTGACCGTGACTGAGATCCGGTCGTTCTCGTCGAGTGCGCGCACCTTGAGGTTCCTCCGTTGTCGGGCATGCGGGCACGGCGAGGTGGGCGGTTCTTCCGCCGACTTCCACCACGTCGCGGAAGCTGGGCACCAGGGGCCGGCTGATCTCCACGGTAAGTCGCGTGCAGAACGTCGAATCCGGACTTCCGGCCCAGGTCAGAGGGAAGTCATGGGTGGAAAGGGCGGGCGCGGCCGCCCGTATGAGGTGAGGCTTTCCTATGCCCCCGAAGAACGCCGTGCGCCAGGCTTCTCTATTCACCGTTTCCGGCCGTTCCTATTTGCGTTCTGACGGTCGCCGGGCGCCGGCGGGGGTTGCGCGCCCTGCGTGGAGGGTTTACCCCGGAATGGGCGGGCAAACCACCCC
>JAEZBT010000150.1 GCA_023426865.1 Actinomycetes bacterium | reverse complement strand
ACGGACATGTCGACGTCGATGCCGATGCACGCCGCCCGGACCGAGGGGACGCTGCGCGTCGCGATGAACGCCACGCACGCGCTGCTCCCAGGCATGGTGGCGCGCGGCGGCGGGCGGGTGGTCAACGTCAACAGCGGGTTCGCCTACCGGGCCGGCATCGCCGCCTACACCGGCTACCAGGTGGGCAAGGCCGCGCTCGCGCGGTTCACGGCGGCGTTGGACTCCCAGTACCGCGACCAGGGCGTCCGGGCCTTCGACCTCGCCCCGGGCGTCGTGGCCACGGACATGTCGACGTCGATGCCGATGCACGCCGACCGGACCGAGTGGACGCCGGTCGAGGCGATCGTCGACCTGCTCGCCGGCATCGGCGACGGTCGGGTCGACGCGCTCTCCGGGCGGTTCGTGCGCGCGGGCGCGGACACCGCAGACGCGCTCGCGGCGCGCGCCGACGACATCCTCGCCGCCGACGCACGCCGGATGCGTCTGGTGCCGTGGGGGCCCGACGACCCGATGCAGCCCTAGGCTCCAGCGAGCGTCAGGCCCCGAACCACTCCTTCACGCGGGCCTCGATCGCCTGCTCGAAGACGTCGTCGTTGTGGCGCGCCTTGAGCCAGTCGAGGAAGGCGCCGCCGGCGGCCGCGTCCATCTCGCGCCGGCACGCCGCGGTGTCGGTGACGGCCCGGAACAGCAGCTCCTCCGCCTCGGCGGGAGTCCGGTAGAAGAACGGGTAGCCCTCGGGCACGAGCGCGCGCGCCCACGGCCGGTCGGGCAGCACGCCGACGACGCCCGCCGCCAGCGCCTCCACGTACGCGAGGCCGTAGGACTCCTCGACGGCCGTCGCGAGGAACGCCGTCGTGCGCGCCAACGCCTGCCAGTAGTGCTCGCGGCTCGCGGTCAGCGGGCCCACCCAGGCCCACTCGCGGCGGGACAGGCGCATCGCCTTCTCGGAGACGAGGTGCGACTCGTGCAGGCGCGCCTCGACGCGGATCGGGGTGCGCTTCACCAGGCGCTCGACGACGTCGAGGAACACCTGCGGCTGCTTGCGGTCCGACAGGTAGATGGCCGGGTAGAGCACGACCGGCACGGACGGCTCCTGGCGCGGCTGCACGTGCTCGTGGCGGAAGCCGAGGTTCACCCAGGCGATCCGCGCCTTCTCCGAGAGCGGCTGGATGGTGGTCGCCTGGACGATCTCGCGGACCTCGCTGGCGGTCCGCTCGGAGTTGGCGAACGTCGGGAACAGCGCGCAGGACAGGCCGAGCATCGACCGCTCCACCGGGTGGCTCCGCTCGGACGTGTTCCACCACACGAAGTTCATGACGTGCGGCTCGTCGCAGCCGGCCTTGAGGGTGCGCCAGACATCCATGCCGTCCAGCACGTCCATCGTGATGACCAGCGTGCTCTCGCCGTCCACGAACTCCAGCGGCACGACGTCGAAGCCGTCGCCGTGGCGCGGCCCCGGACCGACCAGGCTCGACCCCGGGAACACCCGCAGCAGCCTGCGGACCAGGGTGGCGCCGGCATCGTGGCCGACGACGTGGCCCTCGTTGTCCACGAGTGCACCGCTGTACCGGATCGCGATCTTCATCCGAACTCCCCTGGAACGTGCGAGCGCCCCGTTGCGCCCGTCCTTGTCGGACTGGGCGCAACGGGGCGCGTCACGCGTCGTCCGGCTAGACCTCAGCCTTCTCCGCGTCGGCGGCCTCGTCCAGCGCCGCGGGTGTGACATCCGCGTCATCCGGGGTGGCCGTCTCGGCGTCCTGCTCGTCGGTCATCGAGGCCTGGATCCGCATGCCGTAGAACGACCGCCACACGAAGTAGGCCGACGTCAGGAAGAACAGGCCCGCGAGCACGTGCACGAGGGTCCCGTTGCCGTCGTTGGTCAGCATCACGCCGAGCTCGACGGCCAGCATGCCGAAGAGGGTCGTGAACTTGATGACCGGGTTGAGCGCGACGGACGAGGTGTCCTTGTACGGGTCGCCGACGGTGTCGCCGACGATCGACGCGTCGTGCAGGGCCGTGCCCTTGGCGTGCAGGTCGACCTCGACGATCTTCTTCGCGTTGTCCCAGGCGCCACCGGCGTTCGCCATGAAGATCGCCTGGTACAGGCCGACGATCGCGATCGAGATCAGGTAGCCGATGAAGAAGAACGGCTCCACGAACGCGAACGCGAGGGTCGAGAAGAAGATCCCGAGGAACATGTTCAGCATGCCCTGCTGGGCGTACTGGGTGCAGATCTCCACGACCTTGCGGGAGTCCTCGGGGCTCGCCTTGGTGACACCGTCGAGCTTGATGGTGCTCTTGATGAACTCGACGGCCCGGTAGGAGCCCGTGGTCACGGCCTGGATGGACGCGCCGGTGAACCAGAAGATGACGGCGCCACCGGTGATGAGGCCCAGCAGCAGCGGGGCGTGCATGAGGGACAGGTTCCCGAGACCCTCGGAGAGCCCGTCGGTCAGCGCCATGATGATCGAGAAGATCATCGTGGTCGCGCCGACGACGGCGGTGCCGATGAGCACGGGCTTCGCGGTCGCCTTGAAGGTGTTGCCCGCGCCGTCGTTCTCCTCGAGCATCTGCTTCGCCTTGTCCCACTGGACGTCGACGCCGTAGGTCTCCTTGAGCTCGGCGTCGATGCCCTCGACCTCCTCGATGAGGGACAGCTCGTACACGCTCTGCGCGTTGTCGGTGACCGGCCCGTAGGAGTCGACGGCGATGGTGACCGGGCCCATGGAGAGGAAGCCGAAGGCGACCAGGCCGAAGGCGAACACCGCTGGGGCGAGCATGACCTCGTCGAGGCCCTGCTCGCTGATGAGGAACGCGGCGCCCATGAGGCCGACGATCGCGATGCCCAGGTAGTAGGCGGAGAAGTTGCCCGCCACCAGGCCGGACAGGATGTTCAGCGAGGCGCCGCCCTGGCGCGTGCTCTTGACGACCTCCTGCGTGTGCCGGCTCTTGGTCGAGGTGAACACCTTGACCAGCTCGGGGATGAGCGCGCCCGCGATGGTGCCGCAGGAGATGATCGCCGACAGCTTCCACCACAGCGAGCTGTCGCCGACCTCGCCGAGCACGACGTACGTCATGGCGAAGGTGCCGAGGATCGACACGACGGACGTGATCCACACGAGCGACGTGAGCGGGGCCTCGAAGTCGAACCGGTCGACGCTGGAGTACTTGGCGCGGGCCCAGGCGTCGTTGGCCAGGTAGGAGATCGCCGAGGCGATGACCATGATCGCGCGGACGGCGAAGATCCAGACGAGCAGGCTGGCCTGGACGGCCGTGCTGTCGACGGCGAGGAGCACGAAGGTCACGAGCGCGACGCCGGTGAC
>JAEZBT010000147.1 GCA_023426865.1 Actinomycetes bacterium | reverse complement strand
GTCCAGGTGCGCGTGCCGCAGCGGGGCGAGAAGCGGGCCCTCGCGGAGACGCTGCGCACGAACGCGCAGCAGGCGCTCGCCCTGCACCGGACGCGGCGGGCCGGCGACCTGACCACGCGCAGCCAGGCCCTGCGCGAGCTCCAGGAGGCGCTGGGCCTCGCCGACGCGCCGCTGCGCATCGAGTGCTATGACATCTCGACCACGCAGGGCACCCACCAGGTCGGGTCGATGGTGGTGTTCGAGGACGGCCTGCCGAGGACGTCGGAGTACCGCACGTTCGGCGTCCGGGGCGCGGACGGTTCCGGTGCGCGCGACGACACCGAGGCCATCCACGAGGTTCTCACCCGGCGGTTCCGTCGCTACCTGACCGACCTCGAGGAGGCGTCCGGGGCAGGCCCCGACGTCGGCCCGGGGGAGGGCGACACCGACCCCGGGGAGGGCACAGCACCGTCGCCGGGCCCTTCCTCGGGCGAGGTCACCGCGGACGCCGCCGGGGAGCCGCAGCGCCGCCGGTTCGCCTACCCGCCCAACCTCGTCGTGGTCGACGGCGGGCCGCCGCAGGTGGCCGCGGCCGCGCGTGCCCTCTCTGAGCTCGGCGTCGTGGACGTGGCGCTCTGCGGGCTCGCGAAGCGGCTGGAGGAGGTGTGGCTGCCGGGGGAGGACTACCCGCTGATCCTGCCCCGTGGCTCCGAGGGCCTGTACCTCATGCAGCGCGTCCGGGACGAGGCGCACCGGTTCGCCATCAAGCACCACCGGGCGCGCCGCAGCAAGGGCATGACGGTGTCCGTGCTCGACGACGTCCCGGGCCTCGGCCCGGCCCGGCGCGCCGCCCTGCTCGAGCACTTCGGGTCCCTGGCGAAGCTGCGCGCCGCGTCCGTCGAAGAGCTCGCGTCGGTGCGCGGCATGGGTGCGCGGACCGCGCAAGCGGTCCACGACGCGCTGTCCGGTGGGGGGACTGGCGCCGTCGGCTGAGACCTTTGGCATGCTGGGGGCATGACGGGCCAGCACTCCGACGAGCCGCCGGCCACCACGGTCCCGACGGGGATCCCTTCTCTGGAGGTGGTGAGCCGGGTCCGGCGCCGGGAGCTGCCGGAGCTCCTGGTCGTCACGGGCATGTCCGGCGCGGGCCGCACCAAGGCCGCCGCGGTGCTCGAGGACCTCGACTGGTACGTCGTCGACAACCTGCCCGCACAGCTGCTCACCCAGCTCGCGGGCATGCTCTCGACCGGGCCCGGTGGCGTGCACCGGCTGGCGGCCGTCGTCGACGTCCGGGGCCGGGAGTTCTTCGCCGACCTCGTGAACGTCATCGACTCGCTCCAGGAGGCCGGGATCGCGCACCGGATCCTGTTCCTCGACGCGAGCGACGCCGTCCTCGTGCAGCGCTTCGAGGCCGTGCGCCGGCCGCACCCCCTGCAGGGTGACGGGCGCATCCTCGACGGCATCGCGGAGGAGCGGGCGCTCCTGGCCGAGGTGAAGTCGCGCGCGGACGTGGTGGTGGACACGTCGGACCTGACGGTGCACGACCTCGCCCGGGAGGTGCGTGCGGCGGTCAGTGGGGACGAGGACGGCCTGCGGGTGCACGTCGTCTCGTTCGGCTTCAAGTACGGCCTGCCCCTGGACGCCGACCACGTCGTCGACGTCCGCTTCCTCGCCAACCCGTACTGGATCAGCGAGCTGCGGCACCTGACCGGCCGCGACGAGCCGGTCCGCGACTACGTGCTCGGCCTGCCCGGCGCGACGGACTTCATCGCGCGGTACGCCGACGCCCTCGAGCCCGTGCTCGCCGGGTACCTGCACGAGGACAAGCGCTACGTGACGATCGCCGTCGGGTGCACGGGCGGCAAGCACCGGTCGGTCGCCCTGGGGGAGGCGGTCGCCGCGGAGCTCCGCGAGCGGGGCCACCGCGTGGCGGTGACGCACCGGGACCTGGGGCGGGAGTGACGGTGGAGCGCACCGGCCGGGGCGGTCCCGCCGTCGTCGCCTTCGGCGGCGGCCACGGGCTCTCGGCGAGCCTCTCGGCGCTGCGGCTCATGTCGGACCGCCTGACGGCCGTCGTCACCGTCGCCGACGACGGGGGCTCCTCCGGGCGGCTGCGCGAGGAGATGGACGTCCTGCCGCCCGGCGACCTGCGCATGGCCCTGTCTGCCTTGTGCGACGAGTCGGAGTGGGGTCGGCTGTGGCGTGACGTGATGCAGCACCGCTTCAGCTCCGAGGGCTCGATGAACCAGCACGCGGTGGGCAACCTGCTCATCGTCGCCCTGTGGGAGCTGCTCGGGGACCCGGTCTCGGGGTTGGACTGGGTGGGCCGCCTGCTGGGTGCGCGCGGCCGGGTCCTGCCGATGGCGTCGGTGCCCGTCGCGATCGAGGCCGACATCCGGTCGCCCGGGGAGGACCGGGCGCACGTCGTGCGGGGGCAGAGCGCCGTCGCCGCAGCACCCGGCGAGGTCTGCCACGTGCGCCTGACGCCCGCCGACCCCCCGGTGCCCGACGACGTGCTGGCCGCTCTCGATGCCGCCGATTGGGTGGTCCTCGGGCCAGGCTCGTGGTTCACCTCGGTCCTGCCGCACCTGCTCGTGCCGTCGATCGCCGCGGCGCTGCGCCGCTCGACGGCACGCCGCTGCCTCACGTTGAACCTGTTCCCCGCCAGGGGGCACGGCCTGGGCATGAGCTGCCACCAGCATCTCGACGCGCTCGCCGAGCACGTCCCTGACCTGCGGTTCGACGTGGTCGTCGCCGATCCCTCGGCCGTCGACGACCTCGACCGGATGCATGAGCAGGTCGAGCGGCTCGGGGCCCAGCTGCTGCTGCGCCAGGTCCGCGTCGGCGACGGCACGGCGCGCCACGACGCCCTGCGGCTGGCGGCGGCCTTCCGTGATGCGTTCGAGGGAACCCTGGGCGATGTGGGGCGCCGGTGATGGCAGGATGAGCGCCATGGCGCTGACGGCACAGGTGAAGGACGAGCTCGCCGCCCTCCCCGTGGAACGCACGTCGTGGCGCAAGGCCGAGGTCGCAGCGATGCTGAGGTTCGCGGGCGGCCTGCACATCATCTCGGGTCGGATCGTCATCGAGGCCGAGCTCGACACGGGCGCCGCCGCGCGACGTCTGCGGCAGTTCATCTCCCAGGTCTACGGGCACACGAGCGACGTCGTCGTGGTCAGCGGCGGCGGCATCCGGCGGGGGACGCGCTACGTGGTGCGGGTCGTCAAGGACGGCGAGTCGCTGGCGCGCCAGACCGGCCTGCTCGACGGGCGCGGCCGGCCGGTCCGGGGTCTGCCGTCCCAGGTCGTCTCGGGCGGCATCGGGGAGGCCGAGGCCGCGTGGCGGGGGGCGTTCCTCGCGCACGGATCGCTGACGGAGCCCGGACGTTCCGCGGCGCTCGAGGTGACCTGCCCGGGCCCGGAGGCCGCCCTCGCGCTCGTGGGCGCGGCGCGCCGGCTCGGCATCCCGGCCAAGGCCCGCGAGGTCCGCGGCGTCGACCGCGTCGTCATCCGCGACGGGGACGGCATCGGAGCGATGCTCACCCGCCTGGGGGCGCACGACGCCGTGCTGGTCTGGGAGGAGCGGCGCATGCGCCGCGAGGTGCGGGGGACCGCGAACCGCCTGGCCAACTTCGACGACGCGAACCTGCGCCGGTCGGCCCGGGCGGCCGTCGCGGCGGGGGCCCGCGTGGAGCGCGCCTTCGAGATCCTCGGCGACGACGTCCCCGAGCACCTTCGCGAGGCGGGCCGGCTGCGCCTCGAGCACAAGCAGGCGTCGCTGGAGGAGCTGGGCCAGCTCGCCGACCCGCCCCTGACCAAGGACGCCGTGGCCGGCCGCATCCGCCGGCTCCTCGCGACCGCGGACAAGCGCGCGGAGGAGCTCGGCGTCCCGGACACCGAGGCAAGCCTGACCCCGGACATGCTCGACGTCTGACTGCGCAGGTCAGCGGCCTGTATGGCGCACTCCGGACGGCTTCTCGCTGGACGAACGTCCTGCGGCGCGGTGAATCGCCGATGTGTAGGCTCAAGCCATCTGGGGATCGAGAAGTCACGGTCCGGCCAGGCGCGCGTACACCGCTGTACGCATCCGTTAGTGATCAGATCACGCGTGCCGGCGACACCGGCGCGCCCGAGGAGGGCATTGTGACCACCCGCGTGGCAATCAACGGCTTCGGCCGTATCGGCCGGAACGTCTTCCGCGTCATCCAGCAGTCCGGCGCAGACCTCGAGGTCGTCGCCATCAACGACCTGACGGACAACAAGACGCTCGCGCACCTGCTGAAGTACGACTCGGTCCTCGGCGTGTTCCCGCAGGACGTGACCTACGACGACGAGTCGATCACGGTCGGCGGCAAGGCCATCAAGGCGTTCGCGGAGAAGGACCCGTCGAACCTGCCGTGGGCCGAGCTGGGCGTCGACATCGTTCTCGAGTGCACCGGCGTGTTCCGCACCGGCCCGAAGTGCCAGCCGCACCTGGACGCCGGCGCCAAGAAGGTCATCCTCTCCGTGCCCGGCACCGAGATCGACGCCACCTTCGTCATGGGCGTGAACCACAAGGAGTACGACCCGGCCGCGCACAACATCGTGTCGAACGCCTCGTGCACGACGAACTGCCTCGCCCCGGTCGCCAAGGTCCTGGACGAGAGCTTCGGCATCGTCCGCGGCCTCATGACCACGGTCCACGCCTACACGCAGGACCAGAACCTGCTCGACGCGCCGCACAAGGACCTGCGCCGCGCCCGTTCTGCCGCCATCAACATCGTCCCCACCTCGACCGGTGCGGCGAAGGCGGTCTCCCTGGTGCTCCCGGGCCTCAAGGGCAAGCTCGACGGCTACGCCCTGCGCGTGCCGGTGCCGACGGGCTCGGCGACGGACCTCACCTTCACCGCGTCCCGCGAGGTCACGGCCGAGGAGGTCAACGCTGCGGTCAAGGCGGCGGCCGAGGGCGAGCTCAAGGGCATCCTCGCCTACACCGAGGACCCGATCGTGTCGTCCGACATCGTGACCCACCCGGCCTCGTCGATCTTCGACGCCGGCCTGACCAAGGTCATCGGTGACCAGGTGAAGATCGTCTCCTGGTACGACAACGAGTGGGGCTACTCCAACCGCCTCGTCGACCTGGCTCTCTTCATGGGCTCCAAGCTCTGATCCGAAGAGCCTGACTCACCATGCGTCCGCGTGCGCGCGTCGTCCTGCGGGGCGACGCCGCACGCGGACGCAGTCATGTCCACCCTCGACAGATTGGCTGATGTCGTGAAGACCATCGAGAGCCTGGGCGACCTGCGCGGCAAGCGCGTCCTCGTCCGGTCAGACTTCAACGTGCCGCTCGACGGCACGACCATCACGGACGACGGCCGCATCCGCGCCGCAGTCCCCACGCTCAAGGCACTGCTCGACGGCGGGGCCCGCGTGATCGTGACCGCCCACCTCGGTCGCCCGAAGGGCGAGCCGGAGGCCAAGTACTCCCTGGCTCCCGTCGCCGCCCGCCTCGGCGAGCTGCTCGGCCAGCCCGTGGCCCTCGCGGAGGACGTCGTCGGCGAGTCCGCGAAGGCCACCGTCGCGGCCCTCGCGGACGGGCAGATCGCCCTGCTCGAGAACATCCGCTTCGACGCCCGCGAGACGTCGAAGGACGACGCCGTGCGTGGCGAGCTCGCGGACGAGCTGGTCGCGTTCGCCGACGCGTTCGTGTCGGACGGGTTCGGTGTGGTGCACCGCAAGCAGGCGTCCGTCTACGACGTCGCGCTGAAGCTGCCCGCCGCCGCCGGCTACCTGGTCCAGCTCGAGGTCGAGTCGCTGCGCAAGGCGACCGAGAACCCCGAGCGGCCCTACGTCGTCGTCCTCGGCGGCTCGAAGGTCTCCGACAAGCTCGGCGTCATCGCGAACCTCATCGAGAAGGCCGACAAGCTCCTCATCGGTGGCGGCATGGTCTTCACCTTCCTCGCGGCCAAGGGCTACGAGGTCGGCACGTCGCTGCTCGAGGCGGACCAGGTCGAGACGGTGAAGGGCTACCTCGCCGCGGCCGCCGCCAAGGGCGTCGAGATCGTCCTGCCGGTCGACATCGTGGCCGCCGACGCGTTCGCCGCCGACGCCGCCAACGAGGTCGTGGCGGCCGACGCGATCCCCGCCGACAAGATGGGCCTCGACATCGGCCCGAAGTCTGGCGAGCTGTTCCGCGAGGCGATCCTGTCCGCGAAGACGATCGCCTGGAACGGCCCGATGGGCGTCTTCGAGTTCCCGGCCTTCGCCGAGGGCACCCGCGCCGTCGCGCAGGCGCTCGTCGACTCCGAGGGCTTCTCGATCGTAGGCGGCGGGGACTCCGCTGCGGCCGTGCGCAAGCTCGGCTTCGACGAGGCCGGCTTCGGCCACATCTCGACCGGTGGCGGCGCGAGCCTTGAGCTCCTCGAGGGCAAGACCCTCCCCGGCATCGCGGTTCTGGAGGACTGAATGGCTGCACGCACGCCCCTGATGGCGGGCAACTGGAAGATGAACCTGGACCACCACCAGGCCACCCATCTCGTCCAGAAGCTCGCCTGGACCCTCAAGGACGCCAAGCACGACTACGCGGCCGTCGAGGTCGCCGTCATGGTGCCCTTCACCGACATGCGCTCCGTGCAGACGCTCGTCGACGCCGACAAGCTCGAGATCGGCTTCGGCGCGCAGGACGTCTCGGCGCACACCGAGGGTGCGTACACCGGCGAGATCTCGCCGGTGATGCTCGCCAAGCTCGGTTGCCGCTACGTCGTCGTCGGGCACTCCGAGCGCCGCCAGTACCACGGCGAGGACGACGCGCTCGTCGCCGCCAAGGCGCGGTCGGCGTTCGGTCAGGGCATCGTCCCGATCGTCTGCGTCGGCGAGGGCCTGGACATCCGCAAGGAGGGCCGCCAGGTCGAGTACACGCTCGCCCAGGTCGAGGGCTCCCTCGCCGGCCTGACCGACGAGCAGGCCGCCCAGGTCGTCGTCGCGTACGAGCCGGTCTGGGCGATCGGCACGGGCGAGGTCGCCACGCCTGCGGACGCGCAGGAGGTCTGCGAGGCGATCCGTGGCAAGCTCCGGGAGATGTTCGGCCCGGAGATCGCCGACGGCGTCCGCGTCCTCTACGGGGGCTCGGTGAAGTCCGGCAACATCGCGGCGATCATGGCCGAGGCCGACGTCGACGGTGCGCTCGTCGGCGGGGCCAGCCTCGACGCCGAGGAGTTCGCCAAGATCGTGCGCTACCAGTCGCACGCCGTCGCCTGACGGCGTCGCGTACGCGACACGCAGTCCCACGCCCTGCCGCCCGCGAGGTCGGCCGGGCGTGGGACTTCGGTCTGGGCGCGGCGTCGCCTATCCTTGACCAGCCGCTGTTCCGGCGCCCCGGCGCCACCACCCACTGACGAAGGAACTCTTCGTGGATGCACTGCGCATTGTCCTGCAAGTCCTGCTGGTGATCTCCAGCATCCTCGTGGTGCTGCTGGTGCTGCTCCACAAGGGTCGCGGCGGTGGTCTCTCGGACATGTTCGGAGGCGGCATCTCGAGCACGGCGGGGAGCTCCGGCGTCGCCGAGCGGAATCTCAACCGGCTCACCGTGGGCCTCGCCCTCGTGTGGACCCTGATGGTCATCCTGCTGGGCCTGCTCCAGCGGGTCAGCTGAGGACGGCGCGTCATGGCGAGTGGTAGCGCGATCCGGGGCTCGCGCGTCGGCGCGGGCCCGATGGGCGAGGCCGAGCGCGGCGACTCCGCGCCGCGGTTCTGGGTGTCGTACTGGTGCGCGAACGGGCACGAGACGCGGCCGAGCTTCTCGGAGGAGGCCGGCGTCGAGGTGCCCGAGAGCTGGGACTGCCCGCGGTGCGGGTTCCCGGCCGGGCGCGACAAGGACGCACCGCCGGAGCCGGTGCGCAACGAGCCATACAAGACGCACCTCGCGTACGTGAAGGAGCGCCGGAGCGACGAGGACGGCGCAGCGATCCTCGATGAGGCGCTGGCCGCGCTGCGAGCCCGCCGCGGCGGCTGACGCCCCGGGAGGCCGGGGGCGTGTCAGTCGGCCAGCCGGGCGAGGAGGATCCCGTCGTACCCCTTGCTGCCGACGCCCTGCACCACCGTCGCCGTGATGCCCGGCTCCGCGGCCAGGGCCTCCACGACGGCGCGTGAGCCTTCCGCGGCGGCATCGCCGGCCGCGTCGAGGACGGCGCCGCCCCGCACGACGTTGTCGACGAGGAGCAGGCCGCCGGGACGCAGGAGCGGTAGGACCGCGCGGACGTAGGCCGTGCTCGAGGGCTTGTCGGCGTCGATGAACGCGAGGTCGTAGGGCTCGGGCGCCTCGGCCGACAGGTGCGCGAGCCCGTCGAGCGCCGGGCCGACCCGGAGGTCGACGACCTCGGCGAGGCCCGCCGCTGCCACGTTGGCACGGGCGACCGCCGCGTGCTCGGGCCGCAGCTCGAACGTCGTCAGCCGCGGCTCCGGCGGGCGTAGGGCGCGGGCGAGCCAGATCGCACTGACGCCGGCGAGCGTGCCGACCTCGAGCGCCCTCCGGGCACCGATGCTCGTCGCGAGCAGGGCCAGCAGGCGCCCTTGCTGCACCGAGACCTGGATCGCGGGAAGACCCGCGGCGTCCGCGGCTTCCTGTGCCCGGACCACGTCCGCGTCGGCGGGGAAGAGGCCGTCGAGCCACGTGTCGACGGCGGCCCACGTGTGCGGGTCCGTCGGCCCGCCACTCACGAGGCTGCCCCGACGTCCAGGAGCCACAGCGTGCGTGCACGTCCGCGCACCGCCGCCGCCGGGATCTCCGTCCGGTCCGCCCCGGCGAGGGCCCGCCGCACCGCGTCGGACTTGTCCGCGCCGGCGACCACGAGCCACACCTCCTGGGCCGCCTCGATCGCCGGCAACGTGAGACTCACGCGCTCCGGGGGCGGCTTGGGGGAGTCGGTGACGCCGACGGTCGTCCGGTCGACGACGTCGAGGCTCGCCTTCCCGGGGAACAGCGAGGCCACGTGCCCGTCGGGTCCGACGCCGAGCATCAGCACGTCGAACGCCGGCACGGCCGGCCCGGCATCGTCGCCGTCGGCCGCGTACCGGGCGAGATCGGCCGCGTAGGCGGCGGCCGCGTCGTCCGGCGAGGCGACGGCCCCGGCCGGGGGAGCGGCGTGCACGTTGGCCGGCGGAATCGGCAGCGCATCGACGAGGGCGGCCCGGGCCTGGGTCTCATTGCGCTCGGGGTCGCCGTCGGGCAGGAAGCGCTCGTCGCCCCACCACAGGTGCACACCCGTCCAGTCGACGGCGTCGCGCAGCGGCGACGCGCCGACCGCGGCGAGCACCCGGGCTCCCATGCCGCCGCCCGTGAGGCCGACGTGGACGGGCCGGTGCACGGACTGGGCGTCCATGAGCCGCAGCAGGAGGCGCGCGGCCGTGCCGGCGGCCAGCGTCTCGGCATCCGGGTGGACGACCACCAGCGGGGCGCTCACGGCAGCACCCGCGCGAGGCCGGAGCGGAGCACCTCGCCGTAGACCTCGTCGGCATCCATCCGGCGAAGGTCCTCCGAGAGGCACTCGCGGAGCTCCCGCAGGGGCATCGCGAGGTGGCGCTCCGGCTGGCCGGGGTGCAGGAGCGTGGCGCGGCGACCGTCGGGACGGTCGATCCGGACCGGGCCGGACGCCCGCTCGAGCACCACGTGCGTGATGCCCTGGGCGCCCTCCTGGACGACCACCTCGGCCGGGCAGTCGAGCGCCTGCGCCAGCCATGCTCCGAGGAGCCACACCGACGGGTGCCGCCCGTCGCCGGCGACGACGGCGCGGTCGACCCGCTCGTCCGGCGGCAGGTCGAGCGCTGCGGCGAGGAGCCCGCGCCAGACCGTCAGGCGGGTCCAGGCGAGGTCCGTGTCGCCGTCGGTGTAGCCGTTCCGCAGCCGGCGCAGCGTGCCCACGGGGTCCGCGCACGCGACCGAGTCGGTGATGCGGCGCTGCGCCATCCGGCCGATCGGGTGCATGGCCGGCCGCTCGGGGATCTCGCGGGGCCACCACGCGACGATCGGGGCGTCGGGCAGCAGCAGGGGCACGACGAGCGTGTCGCTGTGCTCGAGCATCTCGCCGGACGCGGTCAGCAGCACCACCTCGCTCGCGCCCGCGTCGCCGCCGACCCGGATCTGGGCGTTCAGTCGCGGACCGGCTGCCTCGCTGCGGCGCGCCAGGACGATCACGCGCATCGGGTGCTCGCGGCTGACGTCGTTGGTGACGGCGACCGCGTCCTCGACGTCGTCGGCATCGGCGTCGATGACGAGTGTCAGGACCCGGCCGAGGGCGACGGCGCCGCCCTCCTCGCGCAGGTGCACGAGGCGGCGGGCGACCTCGGCCGTGGTCGTGTCGGGCAGGTCGACGATCAACGGGCACCTCCGGTGACAGGCACGATGGCGGGCACGGTGGCGGGCACGGCGGGGGAGGGCGTGGCGGTCACGGTCGGCGCCAGGAGCGGCCGTCGCGCGCCATCATGAGGTCGGCCGACGCCGGTCCCCACGTGCCCGAGCGGTACGACTCCGGCTGCCCCTGTGTCGCCCAGAACTCGGTGATGGGGTCCAGGATCGTCCAGGAGAGCTCGACCTCGCGATGCCGCGGGAAGAGCGGCGGGTCGCCGAGGAGCACGTCGAGGATGAGACGCTCGTACGCCTCGGGCGAGGACTCCGTGAACGCATGGCCGTACCCGAAGTCCATCGTCACGTCGCGGACCTCCATCGACGTGCCGGGTACCTTCTCACCGAACCTGATGGTCACGCCCTCGTCCGGCTGCACGCGGATGACGAGCGCGTTGCTGCCGAGCTCGGTAGTCGCGGTGGACTCGAAGGGCAGGTGCGGCGCCTTCTTGAACACGACGGCGACCTCGGTGACACGGCGCCCCAGGCGCTTGCCCGTACGCAGGTAGAACGGCACGCCGGCCCAGCGCCGCGTGTCGATGTCGAGCCGGATGGCGGCGTACGTCTCGGTGGCGGAGTCCGGGGCGATGCCCTTCTCCTCGAGGTACCCGACGACCTCCTCCCCGCCCTGCCAGCCGGCGGCGTACTGGCCACGCGCGGTGTGCGCGGACAGGTCCTTCGGCAGCCGGACGGCCGACAGGACCTTCTCCTTCTCCGCGCGCAGGTCGTCGGCCCCGAACGACACCGGCTCCTCCATCGCGGTGATCGCGAGGAGCTGGAGCAGGTGGTTCTGGATGACGTCGCGGGCCGCGCCGATGCCGTCGTAGTAGCCCGCACGGCCACCGATGCCGATGTCCTCGGCCATCGTGATCTGCACGTGGTCCACGTAGTTGGCGTTCCAGATCGGCTCGAAGAGCTGGTTGGCGAACCGCAGCGCCAGCATGTTCTGGACGGTCTCCTTGCCGAGGTAGTGGTCGATGCGGAACACCGACTCCGGCGTGAAGACCGTCGACACCACGTCGTTCAGCTCGCGGGCGCTGGCCAGGTCGTGGCCGAACGGCTTCTCGACGACCACGCGGCGCCACGCGCCGTCGGGCTGCTCGGAGAGACCCGAGCGGGCGAGCTGGCGGCAGACCAGGGGGAACGCCCGCGGGGGCACGGAGAGGTAGAAGGCGTGGTTGCCGCCCGTCCCGCGCTCGGTGTCGAGGTCGGCGACGGTCCTGCTGAGCCGGTCGAACGCCTCGTCGTCGTCGAACTCGCCCTGCACGAACCGGATGCCCTCGGCCAGCTGCTGCCAGACCGCCTCGCGGAACGGGGTCCGCGCGTTCTCCTGCACGGCATCGTGGACGACCTGGGCGAAGTCCTGGTCCTCCCAGTCCCGGCGTGCGAAGCCGGTGAGCGCGAACCCGGGCGGCAGGAGCCCACGGTTCGCCAGGTCGTAGACCGCGGGCATGAGCTTGCGCCGGGCAAGGTCGCCGGTGACCCCGAAGATGACGAGACCGCAGGGTCCGGCGATGCGCGGCAGCCGGCGGTCCCGCGGGTCGCGCAGCGGGTTCGGGCGGCCCACGCCGGTCGGGCTCACGCGGTCGCCCCGCGCAGGCCGTCCGACACCGACGTGACGAGCTCGGACCAGCTCGCCTCGAACTTCGCCACGCCCTGGTCCTCGAGCTCCGCGGTGACCTCGTCGAGGTCGACGCCGAGCGCGGCGAGGCGCTGGAGCCGTCCGCGCGCCTCGTCGTAGGCCGCGGTGACCGTGTCGCCCGTGATCCGGCCGTGGTCGGCGACCGCCTCGAGCGTGCTCCCGGGCATGGTGTTCACGACGCCTGGTGCGACGAGCTCGTCCACGTAGCGGGTGTCCGGGTACGCCTTGTCCTTGACCCCGGTGGAGGCCCACAGCGGACGCTGCACCCGCGCCCCGGCGGCCGCCAGCGCCTGCCAGCGCTCGCCCGCCGTGTACTCCTCGAAGATCGCGTAGGCGAGCCGCGCGTTCGCGATGGCGATGCTGCCGCGCAGGCTCGCCGCCTCGGGCGTGCCCAGCTCGTCGAGCCGCGCGTCGACGCTGGTGTCGACCCGCGAGACGAAGAACGAGGCGACGGAGTCGATCGAGGAGACGTCGCGGCCCGCTGTGAGGGCCCGCTCAAGGCCCGCGGTGTAGGCGTCGAGCACACCGCGGTACCTGTCCAGAGAGAAGATCAACGTCACGTTGACGTTGATGCCGAGGGATGTCGCCTCGGCGATGGCGGGCAGCCCCTCCACCGTGGCGGGGATCTTGATGTACAGGTTCGGTCGGTCGACCGTCGTCCAGAGCCGTCGCGCCATCGCCACGGTGCCGGCCGTGTCGCGGGCGAGGTCGGGCGCCACCTCGAGCGACACGCGGCCGTCGAGCCCGCCGCTCGCGCCGTGCAGGTCGGCAAGCAGGTCGCAGGCCTCGCGGACGTCGTCGGTCATGAGCGTCAGCGCGGCGTCGTCGACGCCGGTCCCCGCGGCGGCCAGCTCGGCCAGCTGGTCCCGGTACGCGTCGCCCTTGGCGAGGGCGGACGCGAAGATCGTCGGGTTGCTGGTCACCCCCACGACGCCGTGCCCCGTCACCAGCCGGGCGAGCGCGCCTGTGCGGAGCAGCTCGCGGGACAGGTCGTCGAGCCAGATGGCGACGCCCGCCTCACGCAGGGCCCGGAGGGGCGCGGGGAGCGCGTGGTCGTCGGGCGCGAGAGCACCCCGGTCGTCGAACGAAGTCATGCGTGGCCTCCTCGCTGTCGGGGCCCGGCCGCCGTCGGGTGACGGCCGGGCGTCGTCAGGGGGGTGTCACATGTCGCCGGTGCCACCCTCGGTGCTGCGCGCCGGACCGCCGGGCGTGGCGGTGCCGGCGGCGACGTCGGCGAGCGACGCCTGGGCGGCCGCGACGACCGCCTCCGGCGTGATGCCGAACTCGGCGTACAGCCGCTCATAGTCGGCGGACGCACCGAAGTGCTCGAGCGAGACGCAGCGGCCCGCGTCGCCGACGAGCTCCCGCCAGCCCTGCGCGACGGCGGCCTCGACGGAGACACGCGCACGCACAGAGGCCGGGAGCACCGACTCACGGTAAGCCGAGTCCTGCTCGTCGAACCACTCGCGGCACGGGACGGACACGACCCGGGCGCCCACGCCGGCCGCCGCGAGCTGCTCGCGTGCCGCCAGGGCGATCTGCACCTCGGAGCCCGTGGCCAGGAGGATGACGTCGGGCGCACCCGAGGCGGCCTCCGCGAGGACGTACGCGCCGCGCGCGACGCCGTCGGCGGCCGCGAGCGTGTCACCCGTCGCCGGGCCTTCGCCCCGCTCGTACGTGGGCACGTTCTGGCGCGTGAGGATGAGGCCGGCCGGGTGGCTGGTCCGCTCGAGGATGGTCCGCCAGGCCCACGAGGTCTCGTTCGCGTCGGCGGGCCGGACGACGTCGAGGCCCGGGATCGCCCGGAGCGCGGCGAGGTGCTCGACCGGCTGGTGCGTCGGGCCGTCCTCGCCGAGGCCGATGGAGTCGTGCGTCCACACGAACGTCACCGGGATCTCCATGAGGGCCGCGAGCCGCACCGCGGGGCGCATGTAGTCGCTGAACACCAGGAACGTGCCGCCGTAGGGCCGCGTGCCGCCGTGCAGCGCGATGCCGTTGAGGATCGAGCCCATGGCGTGCTCACGGATGCCGAAGTGCAGCGTCCGGCCGTACTCGTCGCCCTGGAACGAGCGGGTGCTGCGGCGCGCCGGGAGGAAGGACGGCTCGCTGTCCATCGTGGTGTTGTTCGAGCCTGCGAGGTCGGCGGAGCCGCCCCACAGCTCGGGCAGCACGGGTGCGAGCGCGGACAGGACCTTGCCCGACGCCGACCGCGTCGCCACAGCCTTGCCGGCGGGGAAGACGGGCAGTGCGTCGGCCCAGCCGCTCGGCAGGCGCCGGGCCGCGAGCCGGTCGAAGAGCTCGGCGCGCTCCGGCTGTGCCGTCCGCCAGTCGGCGAAGGCGTGGTCCCACTCGGCGCGGGCCTGCGCGCCGCGGTCCGCCACCTTGTGGGCGTGTGCGAGGACCTCGTCGTCGACAGCGAAGGTCTGGTCCGGGTCGAAGCCGAGGACCTCCTTGAGCGCGCGCACCTCGGCGTCGCCGAGCGCGGAGCCGTGGATGCCGCCGGTGTCCTTCTTGTTCGGCGACGGCCAGCCGATGATCGTGCGCAGCGAGATGATCGACGGGCGTCCGGTCTCGGCGCGGGCGGCCTCGAGCGCCGCGGCCAGTGCGCCGGCATCCTCGACGTAGCCGGTCCCACCGTTCGTCCAGTCGACGCGCTGCGTGTGCCAGCCGTACGCCGCGTAGCGGGCCAGGACGTCCTCGCTGAAGGAGACGTCGGTGTCGTCCTCGATGGAGATGTGGTTGTCGTCGTAGATGACGACGAGGTTGCCGAGCTCCTGGTGGCCTGCGAGCGACGAGGCCTCGGAGGTGACGCCCTCCATGAGGTCACCGTCGCTGGCGATCACCCAGATGGTGTGGTCGAACGGGCTGGTGCCGGGGGCGGCCTCGGGGTCGAAGAGGCCACGCTCACGGCGGGCCGCCATGGCCATGCCGACGGCGGAGGCGAGGCCCTGACCCAGCGGCCCGGTCGTGATCTCGACGCCCTCGGTGTGCTTGTACTCCGGGTGGCCCGGTGTCTTGGAGCCCCACGTGCGCAGCGACTTGAGGTCGTCGAGCGACAGCGGGTAGCCGGAGGCGAAGAGCTGCAGGTACAGCGTCAGCGACGAGTGCCCGGCCGACAGCACGAAGCGGTCGCGGCCGGCCCAGCGCGGGTCCGCGGGGTCGTGGCGCAGGAAGCGCTGGAACAGCAGGTACGCCGCGGGGGCGAGGCTCATCGCGGTGCCGGGGTGGCCGTTGCCGACCTTCTGCACCGCGTCGGCGGCGAGCACACGAAGCGTGTCGACCGCGCGGCGGTCCAGGTCGGTCCAGTCGAGGCCGGTGGTGGGCGTCGAGTTCACAGCTCCTCATTCCTGCCCGGATCCGGGTCCGGGTCGTGGGGTGGGGCCCGGCACCCGGGTCGCGTGGACCGGTGCCGCTGCCGTCGGGCCGGTCGCGGGACGGGGCGCTCGAACCGGACCGTCGACCTGCTGCTGCGAGCCTAGCGGCGGACGGCCGGGACCGACGCCCGGGCCGCAGGCTGGACGGCCCTGAGCGCGCGCGGGGAGATGATGATCTAGGACGCAGGGCCCGGGGCCGTCCTCACCTACGATGGACGCGGAACCCCAGCAGAACGGAGCCCGCCGTCGTGCGCACAGCCAGCTCGGCGCAGGCCGGAGCGAGCGCGCCCGCCGGACGTGGCCGCGCGTCGGCCGTCGCCCTCGCGACGCTGCGGCGGGTCGGCGCGTACGTCGCCCTGACCAAGCCGCGCATCATCGAGCTGCTCCTGGTCACGACACTGCCCACGATGCTGCTGGCGCAGCAGCGGGTCGGAGGCGGCTTCCCGTCGCTGGGGCTGCTCGCCGCGACGCTCGTCGGCGGGACCGTGGCTGCGGGGTCGGCGAACACCCTGAACATGTACCTCGACCGCGACATCGACGCGGTGATGAACCGGACCCGCCGCCGACCGCTGGTGACGGGGGAGGTCACCCCGCGCGCCGCGCTGGTGTTCGGCATCGTGCTGGGCGTCATCTCCGTGACGTCCTTCTGGCTGGTCGTCAACGTCGCGTCGGCCCTGCTGACGGCCGCGGCGATCCTGCTCTACGTCGTCGGCTACACGATGCTGCTCAAGCGTCGCACGCCGCAGAACATCGTCTGGGGCGGCATCGCCGGATGCATGCCCGTCTTCATCGGGTGGGCCGCGGTCACCGGATCGCTCGACTGGGCGCCGGTGGCGCTGTTCCTCGTGATCTTCTTCTGGACGCCGCCGCACTACTGGCCGCTGTCGATGAAGTTCCGCCGCGACTACGCGGTCGCCGGGGTGCCGATGCTGCCCGTGGTGGCCAGCGACGTGCGCGTCGGGGTCGAGATGGTCGCGTACTCGGTCGCGATGGTCGCCGCGTCCCTCGCGCTCGTGCCCCTGGCGCCGATGTCGTGGGTGTACACGGTCGTCGCGGGGGTCGCCGGCGCCTGGTTCCTCTGGTCCGTGGCGGTCCTGCTGTGGCGCGCACGGCACCCCGTCCCGGGTCGGAAGCTCGGTGAGATGGCCGTCTTCCACGGCTCCATCACCTACCTCACGGTGCTGTTCGCCGCCGTCGCGGTGGACCCGTACCTGCCGGTCTGAGGGCGACGCGCGTGCATCGCGACGAGGTGGTCGACGCGGGCGCCGGGCCGGCGGCCCCGGGCGGCGGCGAGCGAGAGCCCGACCATCGCGGCGGTGGCCAGCCACCCGAACTGGATGCCGGTGGACGCGGCCAGGGCATTGAGCAGTCGAGGC
>JAEZBT010000406.1 GCA_023426865.1 Actinomycetes bacterium | reverse complement strand
GGTCCACGGCCAGCTCGCGGGCCGCCCGCACGAGCAGCGCGGTGAACGCCGTCGGCGCGTGAGTGTTGACGTCGTGCCCCGCGCCCTTGACCACGGTCAGCCGGGCGCCCGGACGGGCCGCGACGAGCCGGCGCTCGCCGAACCGGAGCACGTCCCAGCGCCCGTTGACGAACCACACGGGCACCGGGTGCGGCAGCCGGCGCAGGTCCGCCAGCGACGAGTGGCCGTGCAGTGCCGTGAGCATGTCCGTCACCACGTGCCAGGAGTCGGTCGCCTTGCGCATCGCCCGCGCCACGACGTGCGAGACCCGCCGGTACCCGCGCAGCGGCCAGCCCTTCACCTCCGTCGAGCAGCCCGAGAGGAACACCCCCGCGACGGCGCCCTCGTGGCGCGCCGCGTACGCGAGCGACGTGTAGCCGCCGAGCGACAGCCCGACCAGGAGCGGCGGGGCGGGGAGGCGCCGGACGGCGTCGTCGATCACGCGCAGCGCGCCCTCGAGCGTGAACCGCTCGTGCCCACGGTGGCCGTGCCCGGGCAGGTCGACGGTCAGGCAGTCGTGGCCGAGACGCGTGAGGACGTCGACCTGATGCGCCCAGATCGCCGAGGAGGTGCTCAGCCCGTGCACGAAGACGACGGGCCGCGGGGCTGCGGAGGAGTCGGTCGGCGGCATCAGGCGGTCACCCTAACCCGAGGTCGTGGGGGCTGCAGGACGACACGGGGACCGTCGGCCGCGTCCCGTGCGCCACACTGGGACCCATGAGCACCGAGGTGGGCACCGAGCACGGCACCGACCCCGGGACGGAGCCCGTCAGCGCCACGCTGCGGGACGCCAAGGCTCGCGCGCGGTCCACGCACTACACGGTGGGGACGCTGCGCCGGGACCCGGACGGCACCGTCTGGCTCGAGTGCTCGTGCGGCACGGTCCTGCGCAACGGCCCCACGTGGACCCTCGACGAGCACGTGCGGCTGCACCGGGCCGAGGCGAAGTACCTGGAGCTGTCCGCGGCGGCGCCGCCCGGCATCCCCCGGCTCATCCAGACGTATCCGCGCTGACCCGCGCGCGTCGCTTCGCACCACGGTGCTATCGGCACGTCGTGGGCCCACCTGTGGGGGCGGTCCGCACTTCACCCACCTCTCGGCGCGCCGGTAGCGCCCGGACGGTGCACCCTGGAAGGGTGCTCAGGGGGCACAGGAGGTCGCGCGCGTGGGGGAGGACGGCATGAGCGGTGAGCCCGCCCGCCGGACGCCCACGGGCCGGTCCCTCCGTCTCGTGGGCCCGGCCGACGCCGAGAGCCCCGAGGGCGAGGGCCTCTGGCTGGAGCTGCCGCCCCAGCGTCGCTCGGTCGGCGTCGGCCGCCACTGGGTGGTCCGGGTCGCGGTCGAGCAAGGCGTCACGGGCATGGCGAACCAGGTCGTCGAGCTCCTGGCGAGCGAGCTGCTCGCGAACGCCGTCCTGCACGGGTCCGGCGACGGGCCCGTCCGCGTCGCGATGGAGTGCACCGAGACCGTCGTCCGCGTCGCCGTGACGGACAGTCTCCCGGCGCGACCCGTCGTCCTGCACCCCGAGCCGATCGCCCCGGCCGGGCGCGGCATGGCGATCGTCGAGGCGATGTCGAACCGGTGGGGCGTCGAACCGAGCCCGCCCGACGGCAAGACAGTCTGGTTCGAGATCGACCTCGACGAGTACTGAGCCGCCGAGCGGGCGCTTCACGCGCGGGACGTAGTTCCCACGGCGGTCGGCGTCCGGTCTGTCGAGAATGTGGCGTCGGGCCGGTTGGTCCGTCCACACCAGGAGGTCCGCACATGGCCGACGCCGTCCCCGCGCCGACCCGTTCGCGCAGGCCCGCCCGACACCTGAGGCGCGGGCTGCTCGCCCTCCTGGCCGGGCTGGCCGCCGTGCTGCTGCCCGCCGCTGCCGCGCTGGCCGTCGGCGGGGTCGGTGCGGCCGCCGAGGAGCCGGGCGACGAGACCGTCGAGATCACCCTCTTCTGGGGCCGCGAGTGCGCCAAGTGCGAGGAGGAGCGCGGCTGGCTCGACGACCTCGAGCAGGACTACTCCCTGGACCGCGCCGAGTACGAGGTCTGGCACGACGGCGACAACCGCGACCTGTTCGAGCGGACCGCCGAGGGCCTGGGCTTCGAGGCCGGCGCCGTGCCGACGACGATCATCGGCGAGCGCGTCTGGATCGGCTTCACGGGCTCCATCCGCGACGACATCGCGGAGGCCATCGGGCTGGTGTCCCGCGGCGAGTCCGTCTCGCCCGGCGTGTACGGGCAGCCGGGGACCGGCACCTGCGACCCCTCCGACGACTCCGGGGGCCTGGCCTGCGACGACGACACCGAGACCGGTGCCCAGATCGACGTGCCGATCATCGGCGACGTGGCCCTGGACGACCAGAACCTCCTGGTCTCCACGCTCATCATCGGCTTCGTCGACGGCGTGAACCCGTGCTCGCTGTGGGTCATCTCGGTGCTGCTGACGATCGTCGTGCGAACGGCCTCGCGACGCCGGGTGCTCGCCATCGGCTCGGTGTTCCTCGTGGTCACCGCCGCCATGTACGCGCTGTACATGGCGGGGATCTACTCGGCGCTGACCGTCGTCGGCTTCCTCGGCACGATCCAGATCGTCGTCGCGGTGGCCGCCGGGATCTTCGGAGTGGTGAGCGTGAAGGACTACTTCGCGTTCAAGAAGGGCTTGTCGTTCACCATCCCCGACTCCGCCAAGCCCGGCATCTACAAGCGCATGCGGGCGGCCGCCGGGCACGAGCGCCTGCTCCCCGCGCTGCTGGCGACGGCCGCACTGGGCGTCGCGGTGTCGCTCATCGAGACCCCGTGCACGGCCGGCTTCCCCGTGCTGTGGACCGGGCTGCTCAAGGCGAACGTCGTCGGTTTCGCGGAGTCCGCGGCCCTGTTCCTCGCGTACATGATCCCGTTCCTGCTGGACGAGATGATCGTCTTCGGCATCGCCGTCCTCACCATGAAGGCGACCCGGATGCAGGAGAAGCACGGCGAGCTGCTCAAGCTCTTCGCGGGCGTCACGATGCTCGCGCTCGCGGGCGTCATGGTCGTCAACCCCACCCTCATGGAGAACCCGGTCGCGGCGGCCCTGCTCTTCGCGGCCGCGTTCGTCCTCGCGTGGCTGGTGCACGTGTTCACGACGCGCGTGCGGGCGTCGCGCGCCGCGGCCCGGGCCGCACAGCCCGACGCGGCCTGACCGCCGACCGAGGCCCGAACCCTCCGGGGCCGCGACGCACGAGGGCCCGGCTCCTCGCGGAGC
>JAEZBT010000016.1 GCA_023426865.1 Actinomycetes bacterium | reverse complement strand
CCGAGGGCGTCGCGAAGGCCTTCGGGCCCGAGCGCGCGCTCGACGGCGTCGACCTCTCGCTGGCCGCCGGCGAGATCCACGCCCTCGTCGGCCTCAACGGCGCAGGGAAGACGGCGCTCATGCGCGTCCTGCTCGGCATGACCCGGCCCGACGCCGGACGCGTCGTCCTCGACCTGCCGGGCACACCCGGGCCGGTCGCCATCGCCGACGTGCCCGCGGGGGCGTGGGGCGACGTCGGGCACCTCATCGAGACCCCGTTCACCTACGCCGAGCTGACGGTGACCGAGACGGTCCGCGCCGCCGCACGCCTGCGGGGACTCCCGCCGGCCGAGGCTGCGAGCGCCGCCGCCGCGGTCATCGACGAGCTGTCCCTCGCGCACTGGGCGGGCCGACGCACGCGCACCCTCTCGCTCGGCAACCGCCAGCGGGTCGGGCTGGCGTGCGCGCTGGTCCACGGGCCGCGGGTACTCGTTCTCGACGAGCCGTCGAACGCGCTGGACCCGGCCGGCGTCCTGCGGGTTCGTCGCCGACTGCTCGCTGCGGCCGACGACGGCACCGCGGTCCTGGTCTCGAGCCACCACCTCGACGAGATGGCCCGCATCGCGCACCGGATCACGGTGCTGCACCGCGGCCGCGTGGTCGGCACGCTGCCGCCCGGGGGCAGCGACCTGGAGCGCGCGTTCTTCGCGATGGTCTACGCGGCGGAGGGCGAGGCCCTCCCCGAGGATCTGGAGATGTCCCGATGAGCGCCGCAGACGTCACGCCCGCGGGCCTCATCACGGCGCCCGCGGGTCTGCTGCGCGCGGCCGTGGAGGTCGAGCAGCTCAAGCTGCGCCGGGCGATCGCACCGCGGGTCGCGGCCGGGGCGGTCATCGGGTTCGTGCCCGTGATGAGCGCCGGCTTCCTCGCGGGCGCGCGGGCCGACCTCGACGGGCCCTTCGCCGCGAAGGTCACGCCCATGCTGCAGGGCACGGGCTGGGACGGGCTGCTCGGGTTCGTGGGCCAGACGCTGTCCGTGGCCATGCTGCTCGCGACCGGCATCGTCGTGAGCTGGTCGTACGGCCGCGAGCTGACCGACGGGACGTTCGGCGCGCTGTTCGCGCTGCCGACGTCGCGCCGGCAGGTCGCGGCCGCGAAGGCGCTGACCCTGCTGCACTGGGGGGTCGACGTCGTGCTCGGCACCGTGGGGCTGGCCCTGGTGCTGGGGCTGGCGACAGGCCTTGGGGTGCCCGACGGCGCGGCCTGGGCGGCCGCGGGCCGCGCCCTGGTCATCGGGCTGCTCACAGTGGTGCTCGCGATGCCGCTCGGGTTCGTGGCAAGCGCGCTGCGCGGGTACCTGCCCGGCATCGGCGTGCTGCTGGGGATCGTGATCGTGACGCAGGTGCTGGCCGTGGTCGGCGTCGGCGGGTGGTTCCCGTACGCGGCGCCGGGCATGTGGTCCGGGATGGGCGGCGCCGAGGTGGCGGACTCGGTGACGGCGGTGCAGCTGCTGCTCGCGCTGCCGGTGGGCGCGGCCGGCATCGCCGCGGCGATCCGGTGGTGGGGGCGCGCGGAGGTCGTCTGACGACGCGCACCGGAGGGGCCGCGACGCCGGGGTCGATCGACCCCGGACACAGCGAAGGCCCCTCCGAGTAAGCGTCGGAGGGGCCTCGCTGGCCGTCCAGCCGAGGCGCCGGTTGCCCGGCATCCGCGACCCCGCTCTGGCGTGCGGTTGGTCGACCACCCGGTTGCCCGGGCCTGTCCACCGATGACGACCGACCTTCCGGTCCGTTCGGACACCTGCGGCGCCAGCCACAGCCCGTCGGGTTGCCCCTCCGAGTCGGTCCACCGTTCTCCGGTTGGCCCGGCGATCCCTCGGGGCCACCGATCCGAGTTCCCTCGGTTCTTTGTGAACCCCTCCGGCGTCGCCGTTGGGTGAAGTTCTAGCCCGGTGCGGAAGAGGCCCGCAAGGGGTTCACGGCGTGTGATTTGCGAGCGTTCCCCTTGCACACGTCTGTCCACAGGGCCTCCCGTTCCGTGCTCAGCGGACGCACACCCCTGTGGACAAAAGATGTGTACGGCAGGTGTCCGCGAGCCGAACGACGGATGCGTGCCCTCTAGCCCTCGAGTGGAACGAAACCGCTGCGATCCGGTTCCGAAGTGGAACGAAACCGGTGCACGACGTTCCACTCGACGGGCTGCGGGGAGGGGACGACCGCTGCCAGAGTGGGATCAGCAGGCGTCCCGCTCGGCCGTCCGGCCCGGCGGGGGCTCCCCGTGAGAGGGGACATCGATGTCGCACCTCACCCCGTGCAGCCACGTGCCGACCCCGGGTCCCGCCCGACGCCGTCGCGCCACCCTGGCCGCCCGCCCGACGGCGGCCCTCGCCGTCCTCGCCCTGGCGCTGCTCGGCACGGCCGGGTGCAGCGGGGACGACGAGCCGGAGGAGACGCCGACGCCCAGCGCGCAGGAGCCGAGCATCGAACCGACGGCCGAGGAGCCGGCGACCGAGACGCCGAGCACCGAGCCGAGCGCGGAGGAGACGACCGAGACGCCGGAGGCGACCGGCATCGTGCTCGACGCGTCCGGCGTGGCAGGCATCGCGATGGGCACGCCGGACCCCCGGACCGCGCTCGAGGCGCTGCTCGGACCGGCGGAGCAGGTCACGACAGGGGTGGAGTGCGGCCCAGGTGCGGTCGACGCGCTGTCGTGGGGTGCGCTGTCGGTGAGCATGCTCGAGGGTGCGCTGTGGGGCTGGGACATCAACCCGCGACGTGGCGCCCTGCCGGCGGACGTGGTGGTCGCCTCGGGCGTGACGCCGTACCAGCCGCTGTCCGACGCCCTCGCCCTGCCCGGCGCGACGACGCCGGAGTACCTGGCCGGCCTCGACATGCTCTACGTCGAGGCGGGCGGCGTGCAGTACTTCGGGTCGGGGTCGGATGCCGCGACGTCGGAGATCCAGCTCACCGGGGTGAACGTCATCATCTGCGGGTGAGCGCAGGGGCGTGACCAGGGGAGACGCTGGTCCGGGGCGCGCGTGGCGGTCGGCTGGACCGGGCCGCGCCCGATGCCGGTATCATCGTCGAGCGCGCTCCGCGGAGCGCCGCGCGGGTGTAGTTCAATGGTAGAACTTCAGCTTCCCAAGCTGAGAGCGCGGGTTCGATTCCCGTCACCCGCTCCATCGTTTCCGCAGGTCAGAGCGTTACAGGCGCTCTGTCGGACCTCCCTGGGACCCTTCTGCTGGTCGGCTCGTGCCATAACGTGCCATAGCGAAGAGGTCCGACCATGACCACTGCGACCGCTGCCCGACGCCACCGCCGCATCTCTGGGGCTGTCCGCCGACTGCCGTCCGGGAGGTGGCAGGCGAGGTACACGGGGCCCGACGGCGCGCTTCGGACGCTCGGGACGTTCCCGACGAAGGCCGAGGCTGATCAGGAGCTGGCCCACGAGGTGTCTCGGATGGGGCGGGGCGTGTGGCGTGATCCGCGGCTGGGCGAGCAGCCGCTCGGGGAGTGGTTCCGCGGGTGGATCGCGACGCGCGGGGATCTCGCACCGAGCACGCGGGAGCTGTACTCGCGGCTGCTCGAGCGGTGGATCGACGCCGAGGTGCCGGTGGCGGGCGGGGCGCGGCCGCGGACGGTTCGGCTCGGTGCGCAGTCACTCGCGTCGGTGACGCCTGCCGCGGTGCGGGAGTGGGACAACGCGGTGCTCGCCGAGGCCGGGCGGCGTGCGGCCGCGCGGTGGCGGCGTGCGGCGTCGACTCCAAAGCGGGTGAATGCCGCGGTCCGCGCGTGGGCGTTGGAGAACGGGCGGTCGGTGGCGGCGACGGGGCGGATCCCGACGGAGCTGCGGGAGGCGTGGCACGAGGCGACCGGTGGCGTGGTGGCCGATCCGCGCACAGACCGCCGCAACCTCGGCAATACCGAGGCCGCCCAGGCCTACCGCCTGCTGCACACCGGCATGGCCCAGGCGGTGTCCGACGGACTGATCCCCGCCAACCCCTGCGCGATCAAGGGCGCCAGTCAGCGCGACTCCCGGCACCGGACGGAGCGCCGCGTGCTGACGCCCGACGAGCTCTGGGCGCTGGCCGACGCGATGCCGGAGCGGTACCGGGCCGCCGTCGTGGTGTCGTTCCTCAGCGGCCTGCGCGCCGGCGAGTTGTTCGCGCTTCAGCGGAAGCACGTCGACCTCGCGGCCGGGACGGTCCGCGTCGATCAGTCCCTGGCGCGGCCCGGCACCGGTGGCGGACGGTTCTCGTCGACCAAGTCCCGCGCTGGCGTGCGCACCGTCGTCCTCCCCGCCGTGGCGGTGGAGGCCCTGGCCGAGCACCTGGACCGGTTCACCCCGGCCGGACGCGACGCGCTCGTCTTCGGCACCAACACCGGCCGCCCGCTTACCGGCGGCAGCCGCACCACGATGTTCGCCCGCGCGCGGCGCGCGATCGGCCGCGACGACCTCACCTGGCACGACCTCCGCCACTCAGCGCTGACGCTGGTCGCGCTCACCGGCGCGACGCTCCCCGAACTCATGCAACGCGCCGGCCACTCGACGCCCCGTGCGGCCCTCCACTACCAGCACGCCGCCGACGACGCCCAGCGCCGCATCGCTCAGCGCCTCGGTGAGGCCATCGGCGGCAGGCCGAACGAGGCAGAGCACGGCTCTTCACGCCCGCTGCTTGCGACTCGCCGCAGCATCCACACGGTGAAGGGATCCACGACTAGAGTGCCTACATAGTTCGCGAGGGAGAGGGGAGGTCGAGTGGCCAGGAATTACTCTCCCCTTACCCTGAAGCAACTGTTCCTTACGTCTGGCCACCACTGCGCGTTTCCCGGGTGCGCGTCACGCATCGTCGACCTAACACCCGATGGGCCCGTCATTCTCGGCGAGATCGCACATATAGAGGGGTCGTCCGACAGCGGGCCGCGCGCGAATCCGGCGTTATCGGCGGCACAGCGAGACCACTACTCGAACCTAATCGTCCTCTGCGCTCACCACCACACACTAGTTGATAAGCGCCCTTCGTCATATGGCGTCGAGGAGTTACGAGGCTGGAAGACGGCCGCCGAGACCGCGACCGTCCAGCGGCTCAGCATAGGTGCAACCTCGGTCTCTTTTGCCGAACTGGAGGTTGTCTGCAACGCCTTCGCAGACGGCGACATGGGAACGCCTTCCACACCGATGGTGGCCGTACCGCCGAAGAAGAAGATGCAGACAAACGGGCTAACCTCAGCCGTTACTCCTGTGATGAACATCGGGCTCGCACAGGCTCCGCTCGTCGCTGACTACATCCGCAGGCAAGCAGAGCTATCCACAACTTTCCCACAGCGACTCCGGACAGGCTTCTTGGCCGAGTACGATCGGCTACGGAGCGCAGGCGTCTGTGGCGACGCGCTCTTCTTGGCGCTCATTGACTTCGGCGCAAATAGCGCCACAAGTCCACAAATGGACCTTTCGCGCGTGTTTGTGGTACACGCGGCGGCCACGGCCGTGCTCTGCCATCTGTTCGAAGTCTGCGACCTCTTCGAGACTCCAGCATGATCCTCCCCACCAAGTATGTGCCGGCGACAGACACACTGCTCGGAAGAGCGGCGGAAGTCCTCGCACTCCGGCGCGAGCATTCAACCGTTAGCGGGCTATGGTCTGCGTTCCGCGACGCGCAGCCCGAGGCGTCCTTCGACACATTCAGCAGAGCCCTCACACTGCTATTCATGCTCGGCGTCGTCGACTTGGACCGCGGACTGCTCGATTGGCGGACGTAGCATGAGACTAAACTCGCTAACGGCGAACTTCCCTGAGTTCCACGATATCGCCTTCCGCGACGGCTTGAACGTTATCTTGGCCAATCGCACGAAGGAAGCGACGAAGACTGACTCGCGAAACGGCTTGGGAAAGACCACGGCGATTGCACTGATTGATTTCTGCCTTGGAGCCAACCTCAGCGATCGAACCAGGCAGATGCAGGGGCGCGGCTGGTCCTTCACCCTTTCCCTCACGAGTCGCTCCGGTTCGACAGTTCAGGTGACACGCAGTCCAGACGCTCCTGGCGAACTGCTCCTCGAAGGGGACGTCGCCAACGCCGGCGTCGCGGATGGGGCGGACCAGTTGCCGAGCGGTGAGTTCGTGGTCGGCCAGCGGAGGTGGACCGACTGGTTGGGCTCCCAGGCCTTCGCTCGGCCTGGGATGGACGCCGCTCCTCCGACGTTCCGGAGTCTGATGCGGCACCTGGCTCGCTACCGAACGGATTCACTGATCGATCCATTTCGCACGCTCGCGAATCAGCGCTCGGAAGCCGTTCAGGCGGAGAATGCGTACTTCCTGAACTTGGACTGGCGCCTCGCACAAGAGTGGGCATCTCTCAAGGAGCAGAAGGCTCGTATTGCCCTGGTGGACGACCCAGAGTCCCCGCTTGAAGCTCGAGTAGCGGCTCTGGAGCCGCAGCTCGCGCGAGCTCAGCACCGCATGGAGCAACTGCGCCGGGAGGTCGACAGCTTCTCCGTCCTACCTGAGTATCGGCTAATCGAAACGCGAGTAGAGGAGCTCTCGCGGCGGATCAAGACGCTCACCAACGAGAACATCGCCGATCGTCAGATGCTTGCGATGTACGAGTCGCAGATTCGCGACGAGTTCCTAGACGCCGATCCCCGGATCGGCGAGCTCTTTGCCGAGGCACAAGTGGCGCTTGGCGAGGCGATTGTGCGATCGCTCGAGGAGGCGGCCGAGTTCCAGCGGCAGGTCGCAGCCAATCGCGCCGTGTATCTGGCCGAGGAGTCTCGGCTGATCCGCGAGAGGATCGAGCGGCGATCAGCGACACAAGCGGACCTCGCCTCACGGAACGAAGCGGACCTCCGACTGCTGCGTTCGGGAGGTGCGCTGGATGATTTCGTCGAGTTGCAGCAGAGGCTTGCCGACGAGCAGTCGAAGATCGCAGGTATCAGCGAGCAGCTGAGGACTTTGCGCGAGCTCGGTCATGTCAAGGCGCGGTTGAAGTCTGAGGAGGTCGGGCTCACTGCGCGGACTAGCCTGGATCTCGCGGAGCGGTTCGAGCACCGCGCAGAAATCATCGCTCGCTTTGGCGAGATCATGGAAATGCTCTACGGGGAGCCTGCGGATCTGCGCATCGCGCTAGGAAAGGGAGGGTTCCAGTTCAAGACCGTGCTGCCGCGTACTGGCTCTGGCGGAGTTCACCTGATGGCAATTCTTGCTTATGACGTTGCGATCAGCGAGGCACTCGCCCGCAATGACCGGGGCCCGGGTTTCTTGCTTCATGACAGCACAGTCTTTGCGGACGTCGACGAGAGACAGACTGCGCGCGCACTCGAGATTGGCGCCGGTTCGGCCGCTGAGTATGGCTATCAGTACATCGTGGCATTGAACAGCGACAAGGTTCCGTGGGCGGAGTTCGGCGACCCGTCCACAGTCACAGACAGTGTCGTCCTCGAACTCCACGATGGGGATCCCTCCGGCGGTCTGCTCGGACAACGCATCACCTCGGCGCCGGAGTCCTCCGACTCCGTGTAGCCCGTCCCGCGCGCCATGCGACGACGACCGCGGCCTGGCCAGCTGCTCGCCGCGGCCAGCCGATCGTCCGCACGTGGTGCAAACAGAGTCACGGCCCGTCATCGCCTCCTGGGGCGCCGGCGTCCAGCGGCCCGGGCTCGGGAGGTTGGGCATCTGTCAGGCCGCCTCGGTCGGCGCACTGGTGGGATGTTCGGTGTTGTGCGGAGGGCGAAGGCGGACGAGGGCGACGTCCTCGATGGCTGGACGTTGGTCGATGAGGGAAGTCGCGCCGACGGGGACAACAACGCCCTCCGCCGCGATCTTCTCGCCGCTCACCCGGGCTTGGAGGCCGACGCAGGGATCGAGCTGCGGTTCGACATCATCTGCGCCCGCGACGGTACGGCCTCGCTCCGGATCTGGCAGCGCCCGAGAGCCCCTCGAGTCCGTCGGAAGCCCCGGCTCGCGAGCACATCGTGACTGCGGTGCTCTCCGCTGTGCGTCGTCGTCTTGCGTCTCTGGTGAGACGCCGCGCGTGCCCGGCATGCGGCGGCCGACTGACGTCTGTTCGCGTCCGCATCGCCGCGGGTTCGGCGTGGCAGGGCCCTTACTTCGAGTGCCGAGCGTGCGGCAGCACTTCCTTACAGACGGCGGCGCTCTGGTGCCCAGTAGCAGCTGACTCGCTCCTGGGGTCGTCCCCCCCGGGCATTCCGTGGTCCCACATGAGTACTATAGTTTTTACGTGAGTACTTCACGACTCACCTGGAGCCGATGATGGACGTCTCAAACCCGATCGCCGACGTGGTGCCGTCCGCCCACGGCCCGGTGCTGGCCGTACTCGCGTCCACCTCGACACCGCTCACCGGCCGTGCGATCGCAGAGCTGACTCGCCCACGAGTCTCCCAGGCACGCGTCGCGCGCATCCTCGCCGACCTCACTGAGACCGGCCTCGTCGACCGGACCCCCGCGGGAGCCGCCTCGCTCTTCTCCCTGAACCGCGAGCACGTCGCCGCATCTGCCGTCGAGGCGCTCACCTCCCTGCGCCAGCAGCTGTGGAGCCGAGTCGCCGAGCACGCGGGCGGATGGGCCGAGCCCCCGGACGGCATCGTGGTCTTCGGGTCCGCCGCAAGGGGCGACGGCGGCACGGCCAGCGACATCGACCTCCTCGTCATCCGTCCCGCCGATGTGGACGCCGACGACGCCGATTGGAACGCGAACGTCACCGACCTCGCCGCGCGCGTCACCCGGTGGACCGGCAACCCCTGCGAGACTCTCGACCGCTCTGGTGAAGAGCTTCAGGCGATGGCGGCAGCGGGTGAGCGCCTCCTGAGCGAGATCCGCCGCGACGGGCGAGCGATCGTCGGGTCGATCTCACTGGTCCCGGCCCCGAAGGCCACCTGACATGGGCGCCCGGGACGACGCGCTCAGCCACCTCCGTAAGGCCCGCGAGTTCCTCGACGCCGCCGGCCTGGAGCTCGACATGGAGCTCCACACTGCGGCCGCTTCATCGGCGGTGTTGGCCGGCATCAACGCCAAGGACGCGATCTGCCTCCAGCTGACCGGCCGCACCGGCAAGTCGGAAGACCACCGCTCCGCCGTGCCGGAGCTCGCCGGTGCCGGTCCCGCGGGCAAGGCGCTCGAGTCGACCTTCCGGCGACTCCTCGGGCTCAAGACCGCCGCGCAGTACCAGGCGGGTCCGATCAGCCGGACGGACGCGACGAAGGCCGTCGAGTGGGCGACACGCATGGTCGACGCCGCGCGGGACGTCAGCGGTTCCTGACCGCCTCACAGTCGCCCACGGCGATGACGGGGCGGGCGGCGAGCCAATGACGTTGCCGCTCGCGCGATGACGCCGTCCCGTCGGCCATCGCCGCTGAACAACCTGGCCGCGTCCGCTCGGCCCGAGCCAGGGCGCAGAAGCTCAGAGCCGGCGACAGCTACACCCGGCCTCGTCGATCGGGGCGCCGACCGGGGCCGCGTCGCGCTTCCTTGACGGTCACGCGGATAGTGACGACATCACGCCCGTCACCTAGCGAAGCGAGAGGCGCCAGCCGGCGGCGCTGAAGGCGCGCTGAAGGTTGTCGACCACGGCCTGGTGCGGACGGTCGGCCGTGTCCGGGATGCTGGCGGCGAACAGGAGAACCCACGTCCCGCGGCTCGGGGCCCATTCGGCGTCGATGGCCAACGTCCCCAGGTGGTCCGTGTAGTCGATCGCGTCCCGCCGAAGGCTGATCGAGTACCCCGCTGAAGAGTCGATGCGGTCTGCGACGCGCTGCTTCTTGAAGCGTTCTTCAGGGATGCCCGCGTCATCGCCGCTCGCCATGGCGCAAGTATCGCGCCCGCGTCGGGGCGCGACTTGAGAACCCGCCTTCCAGCGCCCACACGACGCCACGGGCTCCTGAAGTGCAGGGCTCCGTCAACGGACCCGCGGGCGAGGCCCGGGATGACTACGCTCCGGCCCATGGACGAGGATGAGCTGCTCGCCGTGTACGGCACCCGTCCGCCGACCGAGGCGCTGCCGCGCATCCGCGAGTTCCTGGACGCACTTGCGCGCGAAGGCGCAGCGGCGGACACGCTCTCGATGAAGCTGTTGTGCGTCCACCTCTTCAACGCCGGGTCCGTCGACGACGTCCTCCGGATCTGGCGTGCGAAGGAGTCCAGCCGGGACGCTGACGCGGCGATCGACGTCCGACTGCTGTGCGGGGCCGGGCTCGACGTCACGAAGGCCCACCTCGCCCGGGACGGAAGCGACGAGGCTCGAGCCGCGCTCGACCACATCACGGCCTGCGAGGCCGCCGGGGACTTCGAGGAGTTCGACCCCGAGAGCGAGACGGCCTACTTCGAGCACTGGTACCGCGGCGAAGTACTGTCCTCCGACGACGATGTCCCGAGTCCCGCGGCCGCGAGACGGCCGACGACTCGGTCGGCGCTCGGTTCCCTGGATTCGATCATGCGCCGCTGGCGTCGTCCACGTCGGCCCTGAGCCACTCAGGAGTTCTCGAGGGTCGATCCACATCGGCTCGCAGTCCCAGCCGGTGACGGATGCGCCCCGGGTCAATGACGCCCCCGCCGAGCAGATGACGCACGCGGTGCGACCGATGACGCGAACGGTTCCTGCGCGCCGCGTCATCGCGTCACCACCGAGGACACCGTCCCGTCATCGGTTTGGCTATCGCCCCTGAGCAGGCTGACCGCCACAGCACGACCCGACCCGGCAGCAACGGGGGGCGAGACATCTTCTCGCCCCCGCCGCACACCTCCCGGTGAGGGGCCGACGGCGGAAGGAGGCGGCTCCCGATGATGTCGATGCACAAGCTCATGGCCGGCGACGGCTACACGTACCTCACCCGGCACGTCGCCGCGGGCGACGCCGACCTGGCCCACGCCGACTCGCTCGTCGCCTACTACGAGGCCACCGGCAACCCGCCCGGCCGCTGGCTCGGCCGCGGACTTCCCCAGGCTCGGGCCCGGCGCGACTCTCGACAACCTGCACATGGCCGACGTCGGGTCACGCAGGCGGTCCAGGACACACCACGGGGTGGCGGCTACGGTGCAGCAACTGCCTCCCGTGGGGGCTCAAGACC
>JAEZBT010000007.1 GCA_023426865.1 Actinomycetes bacterium | reverse complement strand
CCGGGCTCGCCGATGAGGACCGGGTTGTTCTTGGTGCGGCGGGACAGCACCTGCATGACCCGCTCGATCTCCTTCTCGCGCCCGATGACCGGGTCGAGCTTGCCCTCGCGCGCGGCCTGCGTGAGGTTGCGGCCGAACTGGTCGAGGACGGCGGAGCCCGAGGGCTGGCCCTCGGCGGGGCCGCCGGCAGCGACCGGCTCCTTGCCCTGGTAGCCGGAGAGGAGCTGGATGACCTGCTGGCGCACGCGGTTGAGGTCGGCGCCGAGCTTGCCCAGCACCTGGGCCGCGACGCCCTCGCCCTCGCGGATGAGGCCGAGCAGGATGTGCTCGGTGCCGATGTAGTTGTGGCCGAGCTGGAGCGCCTCGCGCAGGGACAGCTCGAGCACCTTCTTGGCGCGCGGGGTGAACGGGATGTGCCCGGACGGGGCCTGCTGGCCCTCGCCGATGATCTCCTGCACCTGCTGGCGCACCGCGTCGAGGGAGATGCCGAGGGACTCCAGCGCCTTGGCCGCGACGCCCTCACCCTCGTGGATGAGGCCGAGCAGGATGTGCTCGGTCCCGATGTAGTTGTGGTTGAGCATCCTCGCCTCTTCCTGGGCGAGGACCACCACACGGCGGGCTCGGTCGGTAAATCGCTCGAACATCTGCGCTCCTTGGGGGACGGCGTCTTGCCAGGCTAACGGCGGGCAGGGCCCCCGACTGCCCGTGTTCGCGCTAGGCGTGACCCGATCACCGCACCCGGTGCGCCCCGGCCGACGGCGCTCGGCTCAGCGGTCGGCCGGGACACCCTCGTCGGCGTAGGTGTAGCGGTGGTCGCAGTACGCGCCGCCCTGCATGAGGGTCGTCGTCCGCGAGAACACGATCGGGCGGGCGCCCGGCCCGGCGGCCTGGTTGAAGCCGGCGACCATGTGCGGGTCGGTCGCGCAGAAGAGCGCGTAGCCGACGTCGGTCGCCCCGGCCGCGGCGGCGACGGCGTGCCAGGGGCAGTAGGTGCAGTGCATCTGGACGGTGCCGGTGGCGGGGTCGTCGGCGCGCTCGAACTCCAGGCCGTCGGGCACGCACATCTGGTTCCACAGGACGTCGACGAACGCGTCGATGCTCACCTCGGGCTGCTCCTCGGCGCGCCCCCTCCACTCGGCGGTGACGCCCTCCTGGTTCCGGCGCTCGATCTCGTCCAGGGCCGCCTGACCGCGCGCGTCGACCTCGGCCTTCGTGGACGTGATCCAGCGGTACGTCTCCTCCGCGCGCTCGGCGCTGATGCCCTTGATGTCCACGGCTGCTCCGTCGTCGTCCGAGATCTTGATCGATGATCATCGATGCTAGCGGCCGTGGGTGATCGGTCGCTCAAGTTTTCGGTCGCGGGGCCGAGAACACACCCGTGACCGACGCCGAGCAGCAGCCCACGCTCGGGCAGCGGCTCACGGAGCGGTGGAACCGGCGCCGGACCCTGGACGCGGGCGCGGAGCTCGAACGATCGGCCGTCGCCGCGGCCAAGAGCCGCGAGCGCGTCCGCAAGCAGTGGGCGAAGGCCCGGCACGAGCTCGCGACCGCTCCGCACGAGGACCTGCGCTTCACCGTGTCGAGGCAGATCCCCGTACCCGTCGACGTCGTCTGGCGGGCCCTCGTCGACCCGGCGGGTCCGCACGCCGGCTACCAGGCGCCCCTGTTCGCGTGCGGGACGCTGCCCGGGCCCCCGCCGGACGTCGTCGGCGCCCGCACGTGCACGGTCATGCGCGAGCCGAGCGGCGACCTCATCGTGACGCTCGACCAGGTGGTGCACGCCGAGCCGGGCCGTCGCCTCACCCGACAGGCGCTCATGTCGCCGTTCCGACAGCTGACCGGATGGTGGCTCGAGCCCGAGGGCACGAGCGGGACCTCGCTGCGCGGATTCACGCAGCTCAGCACCCCACGCCGGTGCGTCTGGGTGCAGGCACAGGTCGCCGAGGCGGACCTGCGCCGTCGGGCCTGGGCCCTGGCGGCGGGCCTGGCCGGGCCCGAGGCCGCCGGACCGCAGCCGCCGCTGGCGCCGCTCGTGGCCGACGGTGCTCGACTGCGCGCCGAGCAGGCCGAGCGGCTGGCCCGCGGGCCGCGCGTCGTCGTGTCCGCGAGCGCCACCACCGAGCTCACGGGCATCGGGGTGCACGCGGCGTGGATCGCCGTGTGCACTGCGGTCGGGCCGATCGCCGAGCACGGCGACCCGGAGGAGTACTGGGTCCCGCTCGGCAACGGCCCCGCGGGCGCGGCAGCCGCGCTCCGGTGCTCCCTCGTCCGCCACCCCCTCGGTCACCTCTCCGCCGATGTCGACGAGGTGGTCGAGTGGTCGCCCGGGGTGCGCATCGTCACGCGGTCCCCCGCACCCATCGACGTGCAGGCCTGCGTCGAGCTCACGCCCGGGCCGACCGGCACGACCGTCGAGGTCCGGATGTGGGTCGAGGTCCTGCCCGACGCGGCGACCTCCGTCCAACGTCACCTGAATGCGCGGGCCCACATGAATGCGAAGCGAATCGACCGGCAGGCACGCGGCGGCGAGCGCCGCCCGCTCGACGAGGTGTGGTTCCCGTGAGCGCCGGGACCTTCCCCGGCGGTGGCGCGGCCGCCTGGAGCGTCGACGAGGCCGAGCGCGGACGTCGTCGGGCGGCGATCGAGGAGGCGCGGGCGCGCCGGAGCTCCCCCATGACGACGACGACCGTCATGGGGGCGGTCGAGGTCGGCGCCCCGGCCGCGGCAGTCTGGGATGCGATGACCGACGCCGCCCGCGCCGCGGACCTGCTCGAGCACCCGCCCCTGGTGGCCTGCACGGCCCCTTGGACGCCCGACGGCGCCGTCGGCGAGCTGTCCTGCGTCGTGACCCGGATGCCCGACGGGACCGTCCGGGCGGGCATCGAGGAGACGCTCGTGCGGGAGCCCGGACGGCGGGTGGCCTCCCGCGTCCGGTCCGGCCCGCTGCCCGCGACGGCCGACTGGACGATCGAGCCGACCGGGCCGAGCCGCTGCGCGGTGCGCGCCGTGATGAGCGTGCAGGCGCCGACGGGAACCGCGTGGCTCGCGCGGCACGCCTACCGCGCCGGCCCTGTCTCTTTTACACCTCTCCGAGCCCACGAGAC
>JAEZBT010000460.1 GCA_023426865.1 Actinomycetes bacterium | reverse complement strand
GCGGGAGCGCACGCGCGACGCGGCTCGCCAGCCCGGGCCCACCGGCGCCGCTCGCCCCCCCGGCGGGCACGCCGCGTGTCGTCGTCGCCATCAGAGCACCATCCGTCGGGTGAGGACGCGCACCGCGAGCACGTAGCCGAGGACCGCCCAGAGGCCGAGGTACGCCAGGTGCCCGAGGAGCGGGCCCGGGCTCACCGTGCCCAGGAAGAGGTCACGGCAGGCGTCGACGGCGTGCCACAGGGGGGTGACCCAGGCGACCGGCTGGAGCCAGCCCGGGAGCTGCTCGACGGGGAAGAACGTGCCCGCGAACAGCGACATCGGCGTGATCACGAAGCGGAAGACGAGCGTGAGCCCGCGGTCGTTCTCCAGACGCGCCGCGAAGGCGAACATCAGCGCCGCGAAGGCCATGCCGCACAGACCGGCCACGGGGATCGCGAGCAGCGCCCACGGCGAGCGGACCGTCCCGAGCACCGCCGCGATGACGAAGAACGCCGTGACCGAGGTCAGGACGCGCACGGCCACGAAGACCAGCTGGCCGCCGACGACGTCCCGGGGGCCGAGCGGGGTCGCGAGCATCGCGTGGTACATCCGGTCCCACTTGATGCCGCCCATGACCGAGAACGACGTCTCGCCCGTGCCGACCTGCATGGCCGTCGCGGCGAGCACGCCCGGGGCCACGAACACCACGTACGGGACCCCGTCGACGCCACCGCTCCCGGAGTCGACGAGCATCCCGAGCCCGAAGCCCATGCCCGCGAGGTACAGCAGCGGCGTCAGGAAGCTGGAGACCGCGGAGCCGAACCACACGCGGCGGTACTTGCGCAGCCAGTGGGTGGCGACGGCCGCCACGCCGCCCCCGGCGAGCGGGAGGGCGGGTGCCGCGACCTTCGTGCCGGTGCCCGTCACTCGACCAGGCTCCGGCCGGTCAGGTGCAGGAAGACGTCCTCGAGCGTCGAGCGGCGCACGAGTGCCGACAGGGGCGCGAGGCCCCGGCGCAGCACCTCGGCGTGCGCCGCCTCGCCGTCGCGCACGTAGAGCAGCAGCCGGTCGGCGAGCACCTCGACGCGCTCGGCGACACCGTCGACGTCGGACAGGCGGTGCACGTGGTCGTCGGTGTCGAAGCGCAGCTCGAGCACCTCGCGTGTGGAGTAGGTGTCGATCAGCTCGCGCGGGGAGCCCTCCGCGACGATCCGCCCCCGGTCCATCACGACGAGCCGGTCGCACAGCTGCTCGGCCTCGTCCATGTAATGCGTGGTCAGCACGAGCGTCACGCCCTCGCGCTTGAGGCGGAACAGGCGGTCCCACAGCACGTGGCGGGCCTGGGGGTCCAGACCCGTGGTCGGCTCGTCGAGGAGCAGGATCTCCGGGGTGTTGACCAGCCCGCGGGCGATGGTGAGGCGGCGCTTCATACCGCCCGACAGCGGCTCGACGATCGACGTCGCGCGGTCCGTGAGCTGGGCGAACTCCAGCAGGTCCTTCGCACGTTCCTGGACGACCGCCCGCGGCAGGCCGAAGTACCGGCCGTAGACCCAGAGGTTCTCCTCGACGGTCAGCTCCTCGTCGAGGCTGTCGCGCTGCGGCACGACGCCGAGCCGGGCGCGGATGCGGGGGCCGTCGGTCGCCGGGTCCATGCCGAGCACCTGGAGGGTGCCGCCCGACGGCGGCGACACGCAGCCGATCATCCGCATGGTGGAGGACTTGCCCGCCCCGTTCGGGCCGAGGAAGCCGAACGACTCGCCGGGCCGCACCTCCACGTCGATGCCGTCGACGGCGACGAAGTCCCCGAACCTCTTCACGAGTCCACGAGCGAGGATGAGCGGGGCGTCAGGCACCGGGAGAACGTACTCCTGCCCTCCGACGCCGCGACACCGGAATCCGGCCGGGTCACCCCGAGCGGACGCCGGCCGCGGTTCACGCCCGCCGGCGCGGCCTCGGATGGCCCCAGCGCAGCGCGGGCGGGACGTCCTGGGCGTCGCACAGCGCGCGCCAGACGTCGGCCGGGGCCTCCCCCGCGTCGAGCGCGACGACCGCCGTCCGGTCGTCGAGCGCGCCGACGACCAGGTCACGCGCGAGCGTGCGTCCCTGCGGCCCGAACACGTCGTCGACCAGCTCCCAGAACTCGCTGTAGCGCACCGGCACAGCCTGCCACGGGACCAGCGGCCCGACGCGCGGGGCGGATGTCGGCGGTGCGCACCACAATGGGCGGGTGAGCGCGACCGGCGAGGAGACCCCGGGTCCCCTGGCGGGGTTCACGGAGGCGACGCGCGCGTGGTTCACGGGCGCCTTCGCCGAGCCGACGGCGGCGCAGGCCGGTGCCTGGTCGGCGATTGGCGCAGGTCAGCACGCCCTCGTCGTCGCACCGACCGGCTCCGGCAAGACCCTGTCGGCCTTCCTGTGGGCGCTCGACCGGCTGCACGCCGAGCCGCCGCCGGCCGACCCGCGGCTGCGGTGCCGCGTGCTCTACGTCTCGCCGCTGAAGGCGCTGGCGGTCGACGTCGAGAAGAACCTGCGCTCCCCGCTCGTCGGCATCCGGCAGGCCGCGACGCGGCTCGGTGTCGACGTGCCCGACGTCGAGGTCGGCATCCGCACGGGTGACACCCCCGCCCCCGAGCGGCGGGCCTTCGGCATCCACCCCCCGGACGTGCTCATCACGACGCCCGAGTCGCTGTACCTCGTCCTGACCTCGCAGGCGCGCGCGGGCCTGGCGGGCGTGCGCACCGTGATCCTCGACGAGATCCACGCCGTCGCGGGCACGAAGCGCGGGGCGCACCTCGCGCTCAGCCTGGAACGGCTCGACGCGCTTCTCGAGCACGGGCCGGGGCCGGCGCAACGGGTGGGCCTCTCGGCGACCGTGCGGCCGGTCGAGGCCGTCGCCCGGTTCCTCTCCGGGGCGCGGGTGCCCGAGGACGGCGGCCGCACCGTGACCGTCGTGCAGCCGCCGACGGCCAAGCAGGTCGAGGTCGACGTCGTCGTCCCCGTGCCGGACCTCGCCGACCTGGAGCCCCGGGGGCCCGGCGCGCAGGATGCCGCCGCGGGCACCGGCGCCGACCACGGACGGGCCGACACGCCCGCACGCCGGGCCAGCCGCTCGGTCTGGCCCCACGTCGAGGAACGCATCGCCGACCTCGTGGGCGAGCACCGCTCGACGCTCGTCTTCACGAACTCCCGACGCGCGGCCGAGCGCCTCACGTCCCGGCTGAACGAGGTGTGGGCGGAGCGCCGCGGCGAGCACGTGCCCGACGTCGGCGCGGCGCAGCCCGCCGCCGCCCCGAGCGCGTCGGGCACGAGCGCGGGCGTCGACAGCCGGGACGCCACCACGATCCTGGCGCGGGCGCACCACGGCTCGATGAGCCGCACGGAGCGCACGCGCACCGAGTCCGAGCTGAAGTCCGGCCGGCTGCCCGCCGTCGTCGCGACGTCCTCCCTCGAGCTCGGCATCGACATGGGCGCGGTGGACCTCGTGGTCCAGGTCGGGGCGCCCCCCAGCGTGGCCTCCGGCCTCCAGCGCGTCGGACGCGCGGGGCACCAGGTGGGCGCAGTCTCGCGCGGCGTGCTCTTCCCCACCCACCGCGGCGACCTCGTCCCCTCGGCGGTGACGGCCACCCGCATGAGGGCGGGCGCGATCGAGGCCCTGGCCGTGCCCGCGAACCCGCTGGACGTGCTCGCGCAGCAGGTCGTGGCGATGGTCGCCGTCGACGCGTGGCGGGTCGACGACCTGGCCGCCGTCGTGCGGCGGGCCGCGCCCTTCACGGGGCTGGGCGACGCGACGCTCCGGGCGGTGCTCGACATGCTGGCCGGCCGGTACCCGAGCGAGGAGTTCGGCGAGCTGCGCCCGCGCATCGTCTGGGACCGCGCCACGGGCGTGCTGACACCCCGGCCCGGCGCCCTGCACCTCGCCGTGACCAGCGGCGGGACCATCCCCGACCGCGGGCTGTACGGGGTCTTCCTCGCGGGCTCGGGCGACGACGCGGGGCAGGCGCCCACCGACCCCAGCGCCCGCGGCCGGGGCGGCCGGCGCGTCGGCGAGCTCGACGAGGAGATGGTGTACGAGTCGCGGGTCGGCGACACGTTCACGCTCGGGTCGAGCACGTGGCGGATCGTGGACATCACCCCCGACCGCGTGCTCGTCTCC
>JAEZBT010000385.1 GCA_023426865.1 Actinomycetes bacterium | reverse complement strand
GCCGTCGGCCGGGCCGGAGTCGCGCGAGCGCGCGGCGAGCCGCAGCACCCCGGCCGTCAGCGGCCACCCCCCGAGCGTGCCGACGGCGATCGTCACCACGGCGACCAGCGCCACGAGCCAGGCGTTCATGCGTCCCCCTCCACGAGCAGTCGTGCCGCGACCGGCCGTGCCGCGACCTCCTCGGCCCACATCGCCGCACGCAGGCGCTGGCTGACGGCCTGCTGCGTGACGCCGAGCCGCCGGGCCACATCGTCCTGGGTGGCGCCGACACCGTCGCCCGCAAGAGCGTCGATCACGGCCCAACCTGCCGCGGACCGGCGCACCAGCACGGAACCGAGGAGCGTGAGCACCGCCTCGGCGCCCTGTCCGCCGTCGGGTGCGCCGGTCACGACAGCCAGGGGCACCGGGCGGGCCCTGCTCTTCGCGCGCTCCACGGCCGCGCGCGCCCGGATGAAGGCGTCCCCGCTTCCGGCCCGCGCGCTGGCCGGCAGCGGCTCGACGACGGGGCCGACGCCGATGCCCACGCTCCAGCCGCCGGTGCGCAGCAGCCACAGCCCGAGATCCACCGCGACGTCGGCGTCGTCGAGGACTGCCTGGACCTCGTCGCCGACCGTACGCTCGAAGCCCCGGACGACGCCCGTCGGGCCAGTGCGCTCGGCCAACGTCCCCAGCAGCGCGTCGACACGGTCGCCGACGCGTCGGCTACCCACCTGATCGACGGTCATCACCAGCACGTCCACAAGGCTAGCTACTTGTTCCGTCGAGAACAAGCCAATCTACGCTCGCGATCCCGTGACGTCTCTGGGCTCCTGACTCCCGGGACCTCGGATCGGATCGGCTATCCGCGCGGAGATGCGAGGGCCTCGAGTGCCAGGCGGTAGGAGTCGAAGCCGAAACCCGCGATCGTGCCCGTCGCCACCGGACCGACCACGCTGTGCCGCCGGAACGCCTCACGCGCCATCGGGTTGGACAGGTGCACCTCGATGAGCACCAGCCCGGCCGACGTCACCTGGGCCGCCGCGTCCCGCAACGCGTACGAGTAGTGCGTGAACGCGGCGGGGTTCAGCACGACGGCCGCCCGCGTGTCGACCGCCTCGTGCAGCCACGACACGAGCTCGGCCTCGTCGTCCGTCTGCCGCACGTCGACCTCGAGGCCGTGCGCGCTCCCCCATCCCTGTGCGGCCTCGCGCAGGTCGGCGAGCGTCGCCGAGCCGTACACCTCCGGCTCGCGCACGCCCAGGCGCCCGAGGTTCGGTCCGTTGAGCACGAGGACGCGGGTCATGCAGGCAAGGCTAGCGGCGGCCGGGCCGCCCACCGTCGCGCCGACGCGCTACAGCGCGACGCCCGCGCCGGCGGCCGGTTCGCGACTGATCTCGGCGAACGCCGCGGCGAGCAGCGTCGGGTCGGGCCCTTCGAGCCGGACCGGCCGGCCGACGCCCTCGAGCACGACGAACCGCAGCAGGTCCCCCCGGGACTTCTTGTCCCGGCGCATCGCCGCCAGCAGCTGCTCCCACCGGTCGGCCCGGTAGCTGGTCGGCAGGCCCAGGGACTGCAGGATCGCGCGGTGCCGCGCGACGACGTCGTCGGGCAGGCGCCCGGCCAGGCGGGCCAGCTCCGCCGCGAAGACCATGCCGACCGAGACGGCGGCCCCGTGCCGCCACCGGTAGCGCTCGACCTGCTCGATCGCGTGGCCGAGCGTGTGCCCGTAGTTGAGGATCTCGCGGCGGAAGGACTCGCGCAGGTCGGCCGTGACGACCTCCGCCTTCACCCGCACCGACCGCTCGACGAGCTCTCGTACGAGGTCGCGGTCCCCGATCTGCGCGGCCGTGAGGGCGGACGGGTCGGCCTCGATCAGCTCGAGCGTCCGCTCGTCGGCGATGAAGCCGTGCTTGACCACCTCGCCGAGCCCGGCCACACGCTCGTGCACCGGAAGGGTGTCCAGGGCGGCGAGGTCGCAGAGCACGCCGGCGGGCGTCCAGAACGCCCCCACGAGGTTCTTGCCCTCGTCGGTGTTGATGCCCGTCTTGCCACCGACCGCGGCGTCCACCATCGCCACGACCGTGGTCGCGATCTGCACCACCGTGATGCCGCGCAACCAGGTGGACGCCACGAAACCGGCCAGGTCGGTGGTCGCCCCGCCGCCCAGCCCGACGACCGCGTCGCTGCGCGTGAAGTCCGCCTGTCCCAGCACGTGCCAGAGGAACGACGCGACCTGGGCGGTCTTGGCGTCCTCGGCGTCCGGCACCTCGGCGAGGAACGCCTGGTAGCCCTCGCGCTCGAGGTCCTCGCGCACGGCCTCCGCCGACGCCGCCAGAGCGCGCGGGTGCACCACGAGGACCTTGCGCACCCGATCGCCCAGCAGGCCCGGCAGCTCGCCGAGCAGGTGGTACCCGACGACGACGTCGTACGGCCGCTCGCCACCCACCGTGATCCGCGTCGGCTCGCTCATCGTTCCCCCGCTCCCAACCCGACGGCGGGCAGCCCCGCCGCGACCTGCTCGGCCACCTGGGCCGGTGTCCGCCCGTCCGTGTCGACCCGCGTGCTGCTGACCGCCTCGTACACGGGGCGCCGCGCCTCCATGAGCGCCTGCCACTGAGCGCGTGGGTTGCCGAGGAGCAGCGGCCGCGACCGGTTGAACCCCACGCGCGGGGCCGCCGCCGACAGGCTCACGTCGAGGAAGACCACCGTCCCCCCGGTGCCGCGGTACGCCTCGAGGGCCGCCTGCACGTCGGCATCGAGGACCGCACCGCCGCCGAGGGCCAGGACGCCGTCGTGCGGGCGCACGGGCCCGCGCCCCCCGGCGCCCGCCGGGGG
>JAEZBT010000301.1 GCA_023426865.1 Actinomycetes bacterium | reverse complement strand
CTCTCGGGCGAGTCGTCGACCGTGAAGCTCGCGCCGGACGCGGCGTGGTCCCTGGTCGTCGACGTGCAGACCGACACCGTGTCCGGTGACCTGTCCGCGGCGACGGTCTCCGACGTGCAGCTCGTGTCCGGGGCGCGGTCGGTCGACCTGCGGCTGGGCGAGCCCGCCGCGGTGTCCACCATCAACCTCGAGGCGGGCCTCGGCTCGTTCACGCTCAACGTCCCGAAGGGCGTCGGGGTGAAGGTCGAGGTCGCGGGCGGCGCCGGCCAGGTCATGATCGACGACACGACCGAGAACTCGGTCAAGGCGGGCACGACCCTGACCACCGAGGGCTTCGACGACGCGGCCCCGTTCTACCTCATCACCGTCCCCAGCGGCGTCGGGACCCTCATGGTCCACCACGTCTGAGCACGCCCTGAGCCGGGCCTGACGCCCTGCACAGTCGCACTGCAGGGCCGCACTGCGTACGGAGCCGTCCGCCCGCCCGGGCGGGCGGCTCCTGCGTGTCCAGCGCGGTCGTCGTGCTCGCCGGGCGTACGGCGGCCGTGCGTCGAGGTGAGTGCTACGGTCGCCCGGGTGGTCCGGAGTGTGCAGGCGCCGTGGGTCGCCGGGAGGTCGCGTGGGCGGTGGGCTGGAGGCCAGGGCGCATTCGCTCGAGCGCACGGCCGGCCGTCGGCGTACGCGTCGCGCGGTGGTCGTCGGCCTCGGTGCGGTGGTCGCCGCGCTCGGGGCGGTGGTCGTGATCCAGGCGCTCGGTCACGACGACGCGTCGAGCGCGTGCGGGCGCAGCGCGCCGGCACCCGACGGAGGGACGGTGCAGACCGTCGCGCAGGGCGCGCAGCTGACCGTGGGCGGCGAGCGGCTCGGGATCGGCGGGCTGACGGGCGACGGGTGCACGCTGCGCACGTTCGGTGACGTGACCGCCCTCGAGGTGGGGGAGCGCGTGCAGGTGGGGGGCGTGCCCGTGGTGCTCCTGAGCGTCGAGCCGAGTGGCTCGGACGCGGGCGGGGTGGGCGGCGCGTTCGCGGTGCGCGTGTGGGTGGGCGAGCCCACCTGACGCCCACCTGACGCCCACCTGACGCGCGCCTGACGACACCGTGCGGTCGGGGTGAGTCCCAGGTCACCGCAGGGCCGGTTGGAGTTCGGCCGCGTGGTCTGGCACACTGTTCAGGTTGCCCGCTACGGGTGTGCCCTCGTGCGCGCCTGAGGCTGGGCGGACAGACGTGGCGAACCGCGTCAGCCCGGGGTCGACCCGGCGGTGGCGGTTCGACGACAACCACCGATCCTGTGCCGGCACGGTACGCAGCGCCCAGGTGCGTCGCTCAACGCGACACGCCCGAGCGCGGGGGTCGGACAGGACAGGTTCGAGAGAGAGAAGTAGAGGACGCCATGGCGGGACAGAAGATCCGCATCCGGCTCAAGTCCTACGACCACGAGGTCATCGACAGCTCGGCGCGCAAGATCGTCGACACGGTGACGCGCGCAGGCGCGACGGTCGTTGGTCCGGTGCCGCTGCCGACCGAGAAGAACGTGTTCGTCGTCATCCGGTCGCCGCACAAGTACAAGGACAGTCGCGAGCACTTCGAGATGCGCACGCACAAGCGCCTGATCGACATCATCAACCCCACGCCGAAGGCGGTGGACTCGCTCATGCGACTCGACCTGCCGGCTGACGTGAACATCGAGATCAAGCTCTGAGGGGAATCGAGATGACGACCCTTCCCCAGAACCAGCGCGCCGTCACGGCGCTGCTGGGCACCAAGCTCGGCATGACGCAGGTGTGGGACGAGGCCGGGCGCCTCGTGCCGGTCACCGTCGTCGAGGTCGGCACGAACGTCGTGACCCAGGTGCGCACCGACGAGAAGGACGGCTACGCGGCCGTGCAGCTCGCCTACGGGCAGATCGACCCGCGCAAGGTCACGCAGCCCCTCAAGGGCCACTTCGAGAAGGCCGGCGTGACCCCGCGCCGCCACGTCACGGAGGTCCGCACCACCGACGCCGGCGAGTACTCGCTCGGCCAGGAGCTGACCGCGGAGACCTTCACGGCGGGCCAGACGGTCGACGTCATCGGCACCACCAAGGGCAAGGGCACTGCGGGTGTCATGAAGCGCCACGGCTTCGCCGGCGTCAGCGCCTCGCACGGTGCGCACCGCAACCACCGCAAGCCCGGTTCGATCGGCGCGGCGGCCACGCCGTCCCGCGTCTTCAAGGGCCTGCGGATGGCGGGTCGCATGGGCAACGTGCGGCAGACCACCCAGAACCTCACTGTCCACGCGGTCGACGCCGAGCGGGGCCTCCTGCTCGTCAAGGGTGCCGTTCCCGGCCCCAAGGGCAGCGTCGTCCTCGTCCGCACGGCTGCGAAGGGGGCGTGACATGGCTGAGTCCACCACGCTGACCGTCGACGTCCTCGACGCGAAGGGCAAGAAGGCCGGCACGGCCGAGCTGCCCGGCGACGTCTTCGACGTCCAGACCAACGTGCCGCTGATCCACCAGGTCGTCGTCGCGCAGCTGGCCGCCGCCCGTCAGGGCACGGCCAAGGCGAAGACGCGCGGTGAGGTCTCCGGCGGCGGCAAGAAGCCGTTCCGGCAGAAGGGCACCGGCCGCGCCCGCCAGGGCTCGACCCGCGCGCCGCAGTTCACCGGCGGTGGCACGGTGCACGGGCCGGTCCCGCGCGACTACACGCAGCGCACGCCCAAGAAGATGAAGGCGGCCGCCCTCCGCGGCGCCCTCTCCGACCGGGCCCGCGCCGGCCGCGTGCACGTCGTCGAGGGCTTCCTCGGTGCCGACGGTGCCCCGTCGACCAAGGCCGCGCTCGAGATCCTCGCGACGGTGAGCAACCGCCGCAGCGTCCTGGTCGTGCTGGAGCGCTCCGACGAGGTCAGCATCAAGTCCCTGCGCAACGCGCAGCAGGTGCACGTCCTCTGGGCCGACCAGCTCAACACCTACGACGTGCTCGTGTCCGACGACGTCGTGTTCACCCGCGGTGCGCTCGAGGCCTTCCTCGCGCGGCCGACCGGGCGGGGCGCGAAGGCCGTGGCCACGTCCACCGAGGCTTCGGCCCTCGAGGCGGAGGAGAGCAAGTGACCACGCTGAACAAGGACCCGCGGGACGTGCTCATCGCCCCCGTGGTCTCGGAGAAGAGCTACGGGCTGCTCGACGAGGGCAAGTACACCTTCGAGGTGGACCCCCGCGCGAACAAGACCGAGATCAAGATCGCCGTCGAGCAGGTGTTCGGCGTCAAGGTCGCGGCCGTCAACACGATCAGCCGCAAGGGCAAGGCGCGCCGGACCCGCTTCGGCATCGGCCGTCGCAAGGACGTCAAGCGCGCGATCGTGACGCTCCGCGAGGGCACGATCGACATCTTCGGGGGCCCGGTCGGCTGACCGGCGACGAGACCAAGGACTGACACGTCATGGGAATCCGCAAGTACAAGCCGACGACGCCGGGTCGCCGCGGCTCGAGCGTGGCCGACTTCGTCGAGATCACGCGTAGCACCCCGGAGAAGTCGCTGGTGCGTCCGCTGCCGAAGTCGGGTGGCCGCAACAGCGAGGGCCGGATCACCACGCGTCACATCGGCGGTGGCCACAAGCGCGCGTACCGTGTGATCGACTTCCGTCGCCACGACAAGGACGGCGTGCCGGCGAAGGTCGCTCACATCGAGTACGACCCGAACCGCACCGCCCGCATCGCTCTGCTGCACTACGCCGACGGCGAGAAGCGCTACATCCTCGCGCCGAACAAGCTGAGCCAGGGCGACGTGGTCGAGAACGGCCCGGGCGCCGACATCAAGCCCGGCAACAACCTGCCGCTGCGCAACATCCCGACCGGCACCGTCGTGCACGCGATCGAGCTCCGCCCCGGTGGCGGTGCGAAGATCGCCCGCTCGGCCGGCGCCTCGGTGCAGCTCGTCGCCAAGGAGGGGCGGTTCGCGCAGCTGCGCATGCCCTCCGGCGAGATCCGCAACGTCGACGTGCGCTGCCGAGCGACGGTCGGCGAGGTCGGCAACGCCGAGCAGTCGAACATCAACTGGGGCAAGGCGGGCCGCATGCGCTGGAAGGGCCGCAAGCCCACGGTGCGTGGCGTCGCCATGAACCCGATCGACCACCCGCACGGTGGTGGTGAGGGCAAGACCTCCGGTGGTCGGAACCCCGTCTCGCCGTGGGGTCAGCCTGAGGGCCGCACCCGTCACCCGAACAAGGCCAGCGACGCGATGATCGTCCGCCGCCGGCGCACCGGCAAGAAGCGCTGACAAGGAGCCAGACAGATGCCACGGAGCCTCAAGAAGGGCCCCTTCGTCGACGGCCACCTGCAGAAGAAGGTGGACGCGCTGAACGAGAAGGGCGGCAAGACGGTCATCAAGACCTGGTCTCGCCGATCGATGATCACGCCCGACTTCCTGGGCCACACCTTCGCCGTGCACGACGGCCGCAAGCACGTCCCGGTCTTCGTGACCGAGTCGATGGTCGGCCACAAGCTCGGTGAGTTCGCCCCGACGCGGACCTTCCGCGGCCACGACAAGGACGACCGGAAGGCCCGCCGGCGCTGACCGGCGAGCCGTCGACACGAGAAGGCAGGACAGCAATGGAAGCCAAGGCGCAGGCGCGGTTCATCCGTGTCACGCCCATGAAGGCCCGGCGCGTCGTCGACCTCATCCGCGGGCAGAAGGCGACGGACGCCGTCGCCACGCTGCGGTTCGCGCCGCAGGCCGCGAGCGAGCCGGTCCGCAAGGTCGTCGAGAGCGCGATCGCGAACGCGCGCGTCAAGGCCGACCGGGCAGGGGAGGCGTTCGACGCGGGCTCGCTGGTCGTCAGCGAGGCGTTCGTCGACGAGGGTCCGACGCTCAAGCGGTTCCGGCCGCGGGCGCAGGGCCGCGCGTCCCGGATCCTCAAGCGCACGAGCCACATCACCGTTGTCGTCGCCCCGGCGCCGACCAAGGCCACCGCCGCCGCCGGCGGCGCCGCCACGACCAAGAAGGGGAGGACCCGCTAGTGGGACAGAAGGTCAACCCGCACGGGTACCGCCTCGGGATCACGACCGACCACCGGTCGCGCTGGTTCGCCGACAGCACCAAGCCCGGGCAGCGCTACCGCGACTACATCCGCGAGGACGTGCAGATCCGCAAGCTGATGTCGACGGGCCTCGAGCGCGCCGGCATCGCCAAGGTCGAGATCGAGCGCACGCGTGACCGCGTCCGTGTGGACATCCACACCGCGCGGCCGGGCATCGTCATCGGTCGTCGTGGCGCCGAGGCCGACCGCATCCGCGGCGAGCTCGAGAAGCTCACGGGCAAGCAGGTCCAGCTGAACATCCTCGAGGTCAAGAACGCCGAGCTCGAGGCCCAGCTGGTCGCCCAGGGCATCGCCGAGCAGCTCGCGAGCCGCGTCTCGTTCCGGCGCGCGATGCGCAAGGGCATGCAGTCCGCCCAGCGCGCCGGCGCCAAGGGTGTCCGCGTCCAGTGCGCCGGCCGCCTGGGCGGCGCCGAGATGAGCCGGTCGGAGTTCTACCGCGAGGGTCGGGTGCCGCTGCACACGCTCCGCGCGAACATCGACTTCGGCACGTTCGAGGCCCGCACGACGTTCGGCCAGATCGGCGTCAAGGTGTGGATCTACAAGGGCGACATGACGGAGAAGGAGTTCGCCCGCGAGCAGGCCACCCAGGCCCCGCGCGCCCCGCGTGGTCGCGGCGACCGTCCCGACCGTCCGGCCCGCGGTCCGCGTCGCGAGCGCACCGAGGCCCGGGCCGAGGCGCCCGCGGCCGCCGAGGCGCCCGCCGCCGAGACCACCAGCGGAACGGAGGCCTGACGATGCTGATCCCGCGCAGGCTGAAGCACCGCAAGCAGCACCACCCCGGCCGCTCCGGCGCCGCCACGGGTGGCACCCAGATCGCCTTCGGCGACTTCGGGATCCAGGCCCTCGAGCCCGCCTACGTCACGAACCGGCAGATCGAGGCCGCCCGTATCGCCATGACCCGCCACATCAAGCGTGGCGGCAAGGTCTGGATCAACATCTACCCGGACCGTCCCATCACGAAGAAGCCTGCCGAGACCCGCATGGGCTCCGGCAAGGGCTCGCCCGAGTGGTGGGTGGCCAACGTCAAGCCCGGCCGCGTCATGTTCGAGCTCGCCGGCGTCCCGGAGCCCCTGGCCCGCGAGGCCATGCGCCGTGCGATGCACAAGCTCCCGATGAAGTGCCGGTTCATCGTGCGTGAGGGGAGTGCCGTCTGATGGCCATCGGTTCGAAGGCTCTCCTGCCCGACCAGCTGGACGGGATGGACGACGACGCCCTGGCGGCGGAGCTCAAGAAGGCCAAGGAGGAGCTGTTCAACCTGCGGTTCCAGTCCGCGACCGGACAGCTCGAGAGCCATGGCCGACTGAAGGCCGTGCGTCGCGACATCGCGCGGATCTACACGATCCTGCGTGAGCGCGAGCTCGGCATCCGCACCGCACCCACCCCGGCGGAGTGAAGGCAGAGATGAGCGAGACGATCACCACAGAGGCCCGGCCGTACCGCAAGACGCGGCGCGGTTACGTGGTCAGCGACAAGATGGACAAGACCGTCGTGGTCGAGGTCGAGGACCGGGTCAAGCACCCGCTCTACGGCAAGGTCATGCGACGCACGAGCAAGGTCAAGGTGCACGACGAGGCGAACGCGGCCGGCGTCGGCGACCTGATCCTGATCATGGAGACCCGCCCGCTGTCGGCGACCAAGCGCTGGCGGCTCGTGGAGATCCTGGAGAAGGCGAAGTAGTCGCCCAGCCCGGCCGGGCGGCCCGCCGCCCCGACCGCCAGACCACCATCCGTTCGGCAAGGCTCGCCCGGCCCCAGGGCTGCCGCGAGAACCAGCACGACGACAGGAGTTCGAGGACATGATCCAGCAGGAGACGCGACTGAAGGTCGCCGACAACACGGGTGCGAAGCAGATCCTCTGCATCCGTGTGCTCGGCGGTTCCGGCCGTCGCTACGCCGGCATCGGCGACATCATCGTCGCCACCGTCAAGGACGCGATCCCCGGCGGGAACGTCAAGAAGGGCGACGTCGTCAAGGCGGTCGTCGTGCGCACGACCAAGGAGCGGCGTCGGCCGGACGGCTCGTACATCAAGTTCGACGAGAACGCCGCCGTGATCCTCAAGGGCGACAACGAGCCCCGCGGGACGCGCATCTTCGGCCCGGTGGGCCGCGAGCTGCGGGACAAGCGTTTCATGAAGATCATCTCGCTGGCCCCGGAGGTGCTGTGATGGCGAAGATCAAGAAGGGCGACCTCGTCGTCGTCATCGCGGGCCGGGACCGCGGCAAGCAGGGGCGCGTCCTCGAGGTGCTGACCGAGACGGACCGCCTGGTGGTCGAGGGTGTGCAGCGGGTGACCAAGCACACGAAGGCAGGCCGCACCAACCGCGGCACCCGTACGGGCGGCATCGAGACGGTCGAGGCCCCCATCCACGTCAGCAACGTGATGCTGGTCGACCCGGAGTCCAAGAAGGGCACCCGGGTGGGCTACCGCACCGAGGAGATCGAGCGCGACGGGCGCACCCGGACCGTCCGGGTCCGCGTGGCCAAGCGCTCCGGTAAGGACATCGCATGAGTGACACGACGGTCGCCCCGCGCACCGCGCCGCGGCTGAAGGCTCGCTACGCCGCGGAGATCCTCCCCGCGCTGCGCGAGGAGTTCGGCTTCACGAACGTCAACCAGGTGCCGAGGCTGGTCAAGGTCGTCGTGAACATGGGCGTCGGCGAGGCCGCGCGCGACTCGAAGCTCATCGAGGGCGCCGTCCGCGACCTGACGACCATCACCGGCCAGAAGCCGCAGGTCACCAAGGCCCGCAAGTCCATCGCGCAGTTCAAGCTGCGCGAGGGCATGCCGATCGGCGCGCACACCACGCTCCGCGGCGACCGCATGTGGGAGTTCGTGGACCGGCTGATCACCCTGGCCCTGCCCCGCATCCGTGACTTCCGCGGTCTGTCGGCCCAGCAGTTCGACGGCCAGGGCAACTACACGTTCGGCCTCACCGAGCAGGTCATGTTCCACGAGATCGACCCCGACAAGATCGACCGGGTGCGCGGTATGGACATCACCCTCGTGACGACGGCCACCAACGACGACGAGGGCCGCTCGCTGCTCCGCCGTCTCGGCTTCCCCTTCAAGGAGGACTGACATGGCGAAGACCGCCCTGATCAACAAGGCGGCGCGGAAGCAGAAGTTCGCCGTCCGTGCCTACAGCCGGTGCCAGAAGTGCGGCCGTCCGCGCGCCGTGTACCGCAAGTTCGGCCTCTGCCGCATCTGCGTGCGCGAGATGGCGCACCGCGGCGAGCTCCCCGGCGTCACCAAGAGCAGCTGGTAACCACTACGCCGCCGGTCCCGGGAGGGATACCACGGCGAGGAAGGGCACAAGCCCGATGACGATGACCGACCCGATCGCGGACATGCTCACGCGACTGCGGAACGCCAACTCGGCGTACCACGACTCAGTGACCATGCCGTACTCCAAGCTCAAGGCCAACATCGCGGAGATCCTCAAGTCCGAGGGCTACATCGCGAGCTGGACCGTCGAGGACGCCCCGGTGGGCAAGAACCTCACGATCCAGCTGAAGTTCGGCCCCAACCGCGAGCGTTCGCTCGCCGGCGTCCGCCGCGTGTCCAAGCCGGGCCTGCGTGTGTACGCCAAGTCCACCAACCTGCCCCGCGTGCTGGGCGGCCTCGGCGTGGCGATCCTGTCCACGTCGTCCGGCCTCCTGACCGACAAGCAGGCAGCCAAGAAGGGCGTGGGCGGGGAAGTCCTCGCCTACGTCTGGTAGCCGAGAGAGGGAGAGGAGCAGCCATGTCTCGCATCGGCAAGGTCCCCGTCCCGGTCCCGGCCGGGGTGGACGTCAGCATCGACGGCGCGCAGGTGACCGTCAAGGGCCCGAAGGGGACGCTCGAGCACGTCGTGCCGGCGCCCATCGCGGTCGCCCGTGACGACAGCGGCGCGATCGTCGTGACCCGGCCCGACGACGAGCGTCTCTCGCGCTCGCTGCACGGGCTCACCCGCACGCTCATCGCGAACCTCGTGACCGGCGTGACCGAGGGCTACACCAAGCGCCTCGAGATCGTGGGCACGGGCTACCGCGTCACCGCCAAGGGCGCCGACCTCGAGTTCGCGCTCGGCTTCAGCCACCCGGTCGTCGTCACGGCGCCGGCGGGCATCACCTTCGAGGTGACGTCGCCGACGAAGTTCGCCGTCAGCGGCATCGACAAGCAGCAGGTGGGCGAGGTCGCCGCGAACATCCGCAAGATCCGCAAGCCCGAGCCGTACAAGGGCAAGGGTGTGCGGTACGCGGGCGAGGTCGTCCGTCGTAAGGCCGGAAAGGCTGGTAAGTGACGATGGCTATCACGATCAAGGGCAAGGGCAAGGCCATCTCGCGTGCCCGCCGTCACCTGCGCCTGCGCAAGAAGGTCGTCGGCACCGCCGCGCGGCCCCGCCTGGTGGTCACCCGTTCCACCCGGCACATGGTTGCCCAGGTGGTGGACGACGCCGTCGGCCGCACCCTGGTCTCGGCGTCCACCCTCGAGGCGGACCTGCGCGCCTTCGACGGCGACAAGACCGCCAAGGCGCGCCGCGTCGGCGAGCTCGTCGCCGAGCGTGCGAAGGCCGCCGGCATCGAGGCCGTCGTGTTCGACCGTGGTGGCAACAAGTACCACGGCCGGGTCGCGGCAGTCGCCGAGGGCGCCCGCGAAGGCGGGCTGGCCCTGTGACCGCCCACGTCATCACCGTACGGAAGCAGAGGAAGCACTGATGGCTGCACCGCAGCGCAGCAACACCGGAGCCCAGGGCGCCGGCGGGGGCGACCGGCGCGAGCGTGGCGACCGCCGGGACAACCGCCGCGGCGGTCCCGAGCAGGCCGAGAAGAGCGCCTTCCTCGAGCGCGTGGTTGCGATCAACCGCGTCTCGAAGGTCGTCAAGGGCGGTCGCCGCTTCAGCTTCACCGCGCTCGTCGTGGTGGGTGACGGCGACGGCACCGTCGGCGTCGGCTACGGCAAGGCCAAGGAGGTGCCCGCCGCGATCGCGAAGGGCGTGGAGGAGGCCAAGAAGAGCTTCTTCCGCGTGCCCCGCGTCCAGGGCACCATCCCGCACCCCATCCAGGGCGAGGCCGCCGCAGGCGTCGTCTTCCTGCGGCCCGCGTCCCCCGGTACCGGCGTCATCGCCGGCGGTCCGGTCCGCGCGGTCCTGGAGTGCGCCGGCGTCCACGACATCCTGTCCAAGTCGATGGGCTCGTCGAACGCGATCAACATCGTGCACGCCACGGTGGCGGCCCTGCGCGGGCTCGAGGAGCCCGAGTCGGTCGCCGCTCGCCGCGGCCTGTCCGTCGAGCACGTGACTCCCGCCGCGCTGCTGCGTGCGCGCGAGGCCGGCCTGGCCGCGAAGGCGGGTGCGTGATGCCCCGTCTCAAGGTGACCCAGACCCGGTCCGTCATCGGCGGCAAGCAGAACCAGCGTGACACGCTGCGGAGCCTCGGCCTCAAGCGCATCGGCGACATCGTCGTCAAGGAGGACCGACCCGAGATCCGCGGCATGGTCGCCACGGTGGCGCACCTCGTCACCGTCGAGGAGGTCGAGTGACCATGGCAGAGAACAAGAAGGACGCACCCGCGGACGCGGAGGCGACCGAGAAGAAGCCGGCGCGCAAGCCCGCCGCCAAGGCCGAGACGGCTGCTGCCGAGAAGCCGGCCAAGGCGACGAAGGCCGCGAAGGCCGACGCCCCCGAGGCGAAGGCGGCTGCGGAGAAGCCCGCGAAGGCTGCCAAGGCCGACACGCCCAAGGCCGAGAAGCCGGCCGCCAAGGCCACCAAGGCCACCGCGAAGGCGGACGCCCCCAAGGCGTCGGCCAAGGCTGCGGCCCCCGCGGCGGCCGAGGGCCTCGGCGGCACCCTGCGGGTGCACCACCTGCGTCCGGCCCCGGGGGCCCACACGCCGAAGACCCGCGTGGGTCGCGGCGAGGGCTCGAAGGGCAAGACGGCGGGCCGCGGTACCAAGGGTACGAAGGCGCGCTACCAGGTTCCGGAGCGGCGCGAGGGTGGCGGCATCCCGCTGCACATGCGCCAGCCGAAGCTGCGCGGCTTCAAGAACCCGTTCAAGACCACCTACCAGGTGGTCAACCTCGACCGGCTCGCCGAGCTGTACCCCAAGGGTGGCGCGGTCACGGCCGAGGACCTCGTGGCGAAGGGCGCGGTCCGCAAGGGCCAGCCGGTCAAGGTCCTCGGGGTCGGCGACGTCGCGGTCAAGCTGGACGTGTCGGTCTCGGCCGTCTCGGCGACCGCGCGCGAGAAGATCCTCGCCGCCGGGGGATCGGTCCAGGAGTGACGCCGGTGGCGCGCCCGGCCCGAGAGG
>JAEZBT010000265.1 GCA_023426865.1 Actinomycetes bacterium | reverse complement strand
GCGCGGAACCTCCGACGCGCGGGCGGCACGCGCCGCGGAGCTGCACGGCAAAGCCGCCGAAGCCGACCGCGTCGCCGCGCAGTGCCGAGCGGAACGCGACCGGCTCATCCTCCAGCTTCGCGCCGAGGACCCCGAGCGGTGGAGCTACTCCGCCCTCGCCGCGGCCCTCGGCTGCAGCCGTGAGCTGGTCGCCCTGGTCGCCCGCCGCGCCTCTCCGCCCGGCCGTGACCGAAGGTCTCGGAACGCATAAGCCCAGGTCACAGGGCAGACACGGAACCCCCCGTCCGGATACGGAAGCCCATCAGTCCGGTCACGACCCGGCAACTCCGACCACACGCGTACGCCCCGCGCCCTACGTTCCCGGCAACAGCCACGACGACGGAGACGGGGGCAGTCATGAGCACCAAACACGGCAGGGTGACCGGTCTGGCGGGCGGGGCGCTCGTCGTCGCGCTGGCCCTGGCGGGCTGCTCCGGCGGCGGTGACGCCTACGACGGCGGCTACAGCGACGGCGCCCCGGAGGACGCGGGCTACGTCCAGCCCGGGCCGGTCGACGGCGACACCGCCTACCCCGGGCCGGACGGCTGGGACCCCGAGCTCTCCTCGGAGTACGGGGCCTGGACCGGCCTGACCGACCCCCGGGACGACGCGCTCTCCACGTTCGCACTCGACATCGACACCGGCTCCTACACCCGGTTCCGCGACGCGGTCACCAACGGCGGCTACGTCGACCCGGCCGAGGTCCGCACCGAGGAGTTCGTCAACTACTTCACCCAGGACTACCCGACGCCCGAGCGCGGCCTCGCCGTGAGCCTCGACGCGACGGTGCTGCCGTTCCGCCCCGAGCACCGGCTGGTGCGCGTCGGGATCGCCAGCGCCCCCGCCACGAGCGCGGCGCGCGACGACGCCGACCTGGTCCTCGTCGTCGACTGCTCGGGGTCGATGAGCGAGTACGGGAAGATGGAGATGACCAAGTACGCGCTGCGGACGCTCGTCGACTCGCTGCGGCCGACGGACCGGGTGGCGATGGTCTGCTACTCGACCGAGGCCGAGGTGCTCCTGGAGCCGACCCGGGCGTCGGACCGCGACGGCATCCTCTGGGCCATCGACGGGCTCGAGCCGATGGCCTCGACCAACGCCGCGGCGGGCCTGACGCTCGGCTACGACCTGGCCATGGAGATGCGCTCCGAGGGCCGGATGACGCGCGTCGTCCTCATCAGCGACGGCGTCGCGAACGTCGGCGAGACCGACCCTGACGGGATCCTGTCCCGCATCGGCACCGAGGCGAAGGCCGGCATCAACCTCGTCTCCGTGGGCGTGGGGATCAGCACCTACGACGACCACCTGCTCGAGCAGCTCGCCGACCAGGGTGACGGCTGGCACGTCTACGTCGACAGCGAGGCCGAGGCGGAGCGCGTCTTCGCGACCGAGCTCACCGGCTCGCTCGTGGTGGCAGCGACCGACGCGCGGGCCCAGGTCCAGTTCGACCCGGAGCAGGTCGCCGGGTACCGGCTCCTCGGTTACGAGAACCGCGCGATGGCCGACGAGGACTTCCGCAACGACGCCGTCGACGCCGGCGAGGTGTTCGCGGGCCACACGACGACGGCGCTCTACGAGGTCGCCCTCCGCGAGGGCCGATCGCGCGAGCCGTTCGTGACCGCGACCGTCCGCTACGTCGACGACGCCGGCCGCTCGGTCGAGCGCTCCGGGTCGCTCGTCGCGAGCGACTGCGCCCGCTCGCCCCGCGAGGCCTCGCCCCGCCTGCACCAGGACCTCGTCATCGCGATGCTGACGGACCGGCTGGTCGGCGGCCCGTGGTCCGAGTACGTGTCCGACGCCGACCTCCGCGCCCAGGCGGAGGGCCTGCCGCGGGCGGTCGACCAGGACCCCGACGTCGTGCAGCTCGTCGAGCTGATCGACTGGACGACTTACTGACGGGCGCGGGCTGACGGACGGCGGTCGGGGCGCGGGTTTGGTGGTTAGGTAAGCCTTACCTTAACGTCGAGCCATGCGACGTCACCGCACCACCCGCGCCACCGCCCGTCCCGCCCGCACGACCGCAGCCGCCGCCGTCGCGGCGCTCGCCGTCGTCGCGCTCGCCGGCTGCGCCGCCGACGCCTCGGACGAGCAACCGGACGACGCGGGCGACGGGGGGAGCCAGGCCGCGGAGACGGGCACGCTCGTCATCTACTCCGGCCGCAACGAGGGCCTCGTGGACCCCCTGCTCGACCGCCTCGAGGAGGAGGTCGGCGTGCCCGTCGAGGTCCGCTACGCCGGGACCGCCGAGCTCGCCGCCCAGCTCCTCGAGGAGGGCCCGGCCACCGACGCCGACCTCTTCTTCTCCCAGGACGCCGGCGCGCTGGGCGCGCTCAAGGGCGCCGACCGCCTGGCCGAGCTGCCCGCCGAGGTGCTCGACCGCGTGCCGGAGCACTACCGCGACGCCGACGGCCGGTGGGTCGCCACGTCCGCCCGCGCCCGCGTGCTCGCCTACGACCCGGCGTCCGCGCCGGAGGTCGCCGACATCACCGGCGTCGACCAGATCCTCGACGAGCGGTACCGCGGCCGGATCGGCTTCGCGCCGACCAACGCCTCGTTCCAGTCGTTCGTCACCGCGCTCCGGATCGACCGCGGCGAGGACGGCGCCCGCCAGTGGCTCCAGGACTTCGCCGCCCTCGAGCCGCAGGCCTACGACAACAACAACGCGGTCCTCGACGCGGTCGACGGCGGTCAGGTCGGCATCGGCCTCATCAATCACTACTACTGGTTCGAGCGCGTCGCGGAGCAGGGCGAGGACGCCGTGAGCGCCCGCATCCGGTTCCTCGACAGCGACGACCCGGGCGCCCTGGTCAACGTCGCGGGCGTCGGCGTCCTCGAGGGCTCGGACATGGCCGACGCCGCCACCGCCGCCGCGGCGTTCCTCCTCTCCGACGAGGCCCAGCAGTACTTCGCGGACGAGACGGCGGAGTACCCGGTCGTCGAGGGCATCACCTCCACCGTGCACGACCTGGCCCCGCTCTCCGGGCTGACCGGCTTCGTCGTCGACCTCAACGCCCTGGAGTCGCTCGAGGAGACGCTCGCCCTGCTCGACGAGGTGGGTCTGACCTGAGCGACCTGACCGAGCTCGGGGCCGAGCCCCGCACCTGGCGTCGGCCGGGGCGTCGCACCGGCGCACCGGCCGGCGTCCTCGTGCTACCCGCGGTGGTGGCGGCCGGCGTCGCCCTCCTCCCGGTGGCGTACCTCGTCGTCCGTGCCGCGGAGGCCGGCTGGCCCGCCGTCACCGAGATCCTGGTGCGGGACCGGACGGTCACCCTCGTGGTCCGCAGCGTCGCCCTCGCCGCCGCCGTCACCGCCACGGCGCTCGTCATCGGGCTGCCCCTCGCGTGGCTCACCACGCGCACCGACCTGCCCGGACGGCGGGGCTGGGGCGTCGTCGCGGCACTCCCCCTGGCCGTGCCGAGCTTCGTCGCCGCGTACGCGTGGGTCTCGGTGCTGCCGCAGGTGTCCGGCTTCCTCGGCACGTGGCTCGTGCTCAGCTTCTCGACGTACCCGTACGTGTACCTGCCCGTCGCCGCGGCCCTGCGCGGCACCGACCCGGCGCTCGAGGAGGTCGCCCGGTCGCTCGGCCGCGGCGCCCTGCGCACGTCGGTCTCGGTCACGGCCCGGATGGCGCGACCGGCCGCCACCGCGGGGGCGCTGCTCGTCGCGCTCTACGCGCTGAGCGACTTCGGGACGCCGTCACTCATGCGCTACGACGTCTTCACGCGGGCGATCCACACCTCGTACACCGCGTCCTTCGACCGGACGCCCGCCGCCGTCCTCTCCCTCGTGCTGGTGGCCCTGACCGTGGCGATCACCGTCGGCGAGACCCGGGCCCGTGGGCGGGCCGAGTACGCACCCCTCGGCACGGGAGCGACGCGCGTCGCCCAGCCCGTGCGTCTCGGCCGCGCCACGCCGATCGCCGTCGCCGGGGCGGCCCTCGTGGCCGGCGTCGCACTCGGGTACCCGGCCGGGGTGCTCACGCACTGGGTGTCGC
>JAEZBT010000251.1 GCA_023426865.1 Actinomycetes bacterium | reverse complement strand
CCCCCCCGCCGGGGGGGGTCCCCGGCGGGCGGGGGGGCGGCCCGGACACACCCTGCTTCGTTCCGTTCCCGGTCAGTCGACGGGGAACAGGGACAGCGTCACCATGCCGGTGTAGGTGCCCGGCTGGATGTCGGTGGGCACCTCCATCAGCAGGTCGGCGCCCACGGTCGCCGAACCCCAGCGACCCTCGGCGTCGGCCGCGGCCAGCCGCGACGGCGTCGCCAGACCCGGACCGGCGTCCATGACCGTGGCGACCGCGGCACCGGCCGTCAGGCCCGGCCGCGGCGTCAGCACCGTCGGGGTCCACCCCAGGTGGTCGGCGGTCAGCGAACGGCTGGCAGAGTCGAACGTGTCGGCCTGGCCGGACACCGCCCAACCGCCCGTCCCTGCCTGCGCCGCGGTCCGCGAGTCGGTCACCGTGACCTCCGGCAGCTCACCGGTCAGCCGCAAGCGGTCACCGACGTTCTCCGGCGCCGACAGCTGCACGGCGTCACCGAAGTCCGCCACCGTCAGCGCGAGGACTCCGTCCTCGCCCTCGGGGATCTCCGCCTGGACGGGCACACCGTCACGCATGTCCGCGTTCGACCACAGGTAGTCGCGCGCGAAGATCGTGAACAGCTGGCCGGCCGTCATGCCGTCGTGCGCACCGGGCACCTGCGCCGTCGCGGCCGGGATGCCCCGGGCCCGGAAGTTGTCGGCGATGGTGTTGGCGCCCGTCAGGGGACCCTCGAAGACGCCGTTGCCGAGGAAGACGAGCGAACCGTTGGTACCGACCGCCGCCGCGAAGGCGTCGTACTGCGCGGACGTGAGTGACGGGTTGCCGGAGAAGTGCCCGTAGTAGCCGAATGTCGTCGGGTAGGAGTTCATGACGAACCCACCGGTCATCCCGCCGTAGGAGAAGCCGCCGTAGGCGCGTCCCTCACGCTCGTTGGAGACGTTGTAGTGGCTCTCCATGTACGGGAGGATCACCTGCACGAGGTTGTCGGCCGCGTTCTGCCGGTTGTACGAGCCGAACCCGAGGCTCGTGCCCGTGAAGTGGTTGCCCATGGTGACCACGACGGTCGGCTCGATCTCGCCGCGTGCCGTCATGTTGTCCAGGATGGTCGGGACACCCACCGGGACCATGAAGTCGGTCTCGTCGCCGAAGATGCCGTGCGACAGGTAGACGACCTTGTAGGGCTCGGCGCGGTCGGGGTCGTACCCGGCCGGCAGGTAGATGCCGAGGTAGTGGCCGTCGTCACCGAGGATCGTCGTGTACTCCTCGTAGTGCACGCTGCCGCGCTGCGCCTCGTCGGCGACGGGCACCTCGTACTGCGCGCGGGTCTCCAGGATGGGGTCGTTCTGCTTCGCGTCGTAGGGCACCTGGACCGAGTCGAGCACGTCGTTGTTCCGCACACGGAACGAGGCGTCACCCGGCGGGCGGGGGTTCGACGAGGCGGGGTCCCAGATCCGCTTGTTCACCCAGCCCTGGGTCGGGTCCCAGACCCGGTACCAGTAGCTGAGGTTGCCGGCGTGCAGGGGGACGGTCACCGACCAGTACCCCTCGGCGTCCCTGGTCATGTCCCGGAGGAACTCGGTGCCGCCGGCGTGGTACCGGCCGGTCTGCCACGCCTCGGGCTGGTAGCGCGTGCTGCCGGTGGCCAGGTCGAGCAGGGTCAGGTCGCCGGCCAGGCGGACCTGCGTGGCATCGGGGTTGTGGTAGACGAACGTGACTGTGTAGCCCGTCGGCGAGTCGGGGTTCGCCGTGACGGTCGCGCCCTCCACAGGTCCGTCGTCGGCGAACGCCGCCGGTGCGAGTGCGAGGGAACCGGCGGTCAAGGACGTGAGTGCGAACAACGACACTGCGCGACGGAGACCCCGTCTCCTGGGTCGCTTCTGCATGCGAATACTCCCTCGTATTCCGTGATCGTGGTCGTTTCGTGGACTGCCACCGCCACGTCCGCTCGCGGGCGTGGCCGACGAACCCGATGCGTCCCCCGTCACCTCCGTCCGTTCGTCGACGTCGGACAGACGGGAGACCCTTCCCGCGTCCGGTGACCGCCGGGGTCGCGGACGACCGTGCGGCGGGCGAGGCCGGCGCCCCGGAGCGAAGGTCCTGGAGGCCGCGTTGTCCGGGCTGTGGGCTCGTGCACGCGGTGTCCCCGTTGATCACTTCGGTGCTGCAAGATGCCGGTTCGAGCAAGATACATCGTTATATCGCCGAATGGAATCGGTTGGCACGTCCTCATGTGATCGGAGTGGTTCGCCCCGATGTGCGTGGCGCGAGCACCACCGAGGACGTGCGCGGGCAGCCCCCCACAGCGGGTGGTACGGCGCCCGCGTCGACGGGAACGCTCGATCCGCGCGCGGATGCGGGGGTGAGCCGACCCCGCGACGCCTCAGGCGCCCGGGTGGAAGCGGATGCTCCGCAACCGGTGGAGCATGAGGGCCACGACCGCACGCTGACGACCCGCCTGCGACGTGACCGGGAACCCCAGATCGCGCTCGACCCGCGCGATCCGCGTCTGGACCGTCGAGTGGTGCAGGCCCAGGAGCTGCGCCGCGGCACGGATCGAGTCCGTGGACGCGAGCGCCTCGAGCGTCTCGAGCCCCCACGGCTCCTCCGCGAGCGCCGCCACGCCCGCGACGTCGGCGTGCTCACCGACGCCGGCCTCCGCGGCCTGCAGGAACGGCCCCAGCACCCCGAGGGAGTCCCACTCCACGACCGGGGCGAGGTCCGACACGAGCCGGACGGCGACCTGTGCCTGGACGAACGACTCCGGCAGGCAGTGCAGTGTCACGGCCGCACCCGCGCCGCACCGCCGCGGGCGGGCCGCGCCGGCGGCGTCGTCGACGGCGACCCGGACGGTCCCCACCGCCGACTCCAGGACCGTCGTGCGCAAGCCCTCCGGCGCCGCCTCCTCGGGCGGGGCCACCAGCACGCGCAGCGGCCGGTCCACCGGGAGCCGCAACCGCCGGGCGGCCTTGCGCCGCGCGTCGTCCGTCGACGTGGCCGACACGAGGATCTCGACCGCCCCGGCGTCGTCGAGGTCGACCGGGCTGACCCGCTCGAGCGTCAGCCGCAGGCCGGCGGACAGGCGCTCCAGCGTCACCATGTCGTTGGCCGTCCCGCCACCGGGCCGCTCGATCCAGACGACCGCGCCCGACCCGTCGTCGAACTCGAGCCGCGGCCACGTCCCGGCCGCCCCGTCGTCCTCGCCCCCGGGGACGACGTGCCCGGCAGGGTCGACCCGGATCCGCAGCTGGTGCAGCGGGTGCGCGAACCCCGCCGGCCACCCGGACAGCACCGCCGCGCCGCGGACGAACGGCTCCAGGCCGGCTTTGCGCCGCAGCAGCGTGTCGAAGTAGGTGATGATCTTGACGGCGGCGGACGCGTCCTCGTCGAGGGCGCTGAGCCGCTGCAGCAGCTCCCTCATCGGTCAGCGGCGCCGGGCAGGCACGTTCGCGTCATCGCGAGCCTCCGTCACTCGCGCCCGGAGTACCCGAGCGCTCGGTCGAGCCAGTTGCGCACCGCGTCCCGGGCACCTCGGGCGAGCGTCGTGTGCTCGAAGAGCTGGAAGCCGTGGAACGCCCCCGACCACACGTGCAGCTCGGCCTGACCACCGGCAGCCCAGATACCCGCAGCGTAGGCGACCCCCTCGTCGCGGAACACCTCCGCGCTGCCGACCTCGATGAACGCCGGCGGCAGGCCGTCGAGGCGGTCCGCCCGCGCCGGTGCGGCGTAGCACGGGACGGCGTCGGTCCCGTAGAGGTCGCCGAGCAGGGACCGCCATCCCAGCTCGTTCTCCGAGGAGTTCCAGATGCCGTGCGGGAACTGCCGCGCCGAGAGCGTGACCCGGTCGTCCAGCATCGGTGCCAGCAGGAGCTGACCGGCCAGCCGCGGGCCGTCGAGGTCGCGGGCCATCTGGGCGACCGACGCCGCGAGCCCCCCACCCGCGCTGATGCCCGCGAGCAGCGCGGTCTCGAGCGTGAGGCCGAGGCGCCCGGCGTTGGCCTCGAGCCACCGCAGACCGGCGTAGCAGTCGTGCTGCGGGGTCGGGTAGGGGTGCTCCGGCGCCAGCCGGTACTCGATCGTGGCGACGACGGCGTTGTAGCGGTCGACCCACTCGAGGAACGCCTCGGCCCCGCTCCACCGGTTGCCGAGGATCATCCCCCCGCCGTGCATGTAGTAGATGAGCGGGCTGGTCGGGATCCGGTCGCGCCGGTGGATCAGGCTCATCGTGATCGACGCGCCGTCCGGCGTGAGCACCTGCTCGTCGACGCGGACGAGGCCCCACTCCTCGACGTGCCGGACCATCTGCTCGGCGGCCTGCGCCTCCAGCCGGCGCCGGTCGGCGATGTCGCCGGCCGTCAACGGCGACGGCGTGCCGACGCTGAGCGCGAGGGCTGCGGCCGACTCGCCGTCGAACGGCGGTGCCGGCGGTGGTGCTGCGTGACGAAGTGTCATCCCTTGACCGATCCCTGGAGGAGTGCGGCGACGAACTGCTTCTGGAAGACGAGGAACACACCGATGGTCGGCGCCATGATGAGCAGTGCACCGGCCGACAGGAGCACGATGTCCGTCCCGTGCTCCCCCTGGAACGCCCCGAGCGCCCCGGCCACGGTCCGCTTGAGAGGATCGTCCATCATCACCAGGGCAATGATGAACTGGTTCCACGTCCACAGGCCGAACAGCACGGTGAGCGTCGACAGCGCCGGCCGGGCGAGCGGTACGTGGACGTGCCGCAGGGCCCGCCACGAGCCCGCCCCGTCCATGGCCGCCGCCTCGTCGATCTCCCTCGGCACGCCCTGGAAGTGTGCCCGCATCCACAGGATGCCGAACGGCAGGTAGAGCGCGATGAGTGGCAAGGCGATCGCCACCTGGGTGTTGTGCAGCCCCCAGGTCCGCATCATGTAGTAGAGGGGCCAGATCAGTCCCTCGAAGGGGATCGTGAGCCCGAAGAGCATGAGGCCCATCACGACGACGCGGCCCGGCACCCGCAGCACCTCGAGCCCGTACGCCGCCAGGGTGGAGAGCAGCAGCGCCGCCGGCACGACCATGAGGACCAGGACCACGCTCGACCACATGAGCTGCGGCAGCCGCGCGACCTCGAAGGCCGTCACGAAGTTCTCCAGGTGCCACGGGAACGCCAGGCTCATGCCCGTCGGGGCGCTCCCCGGCGCCTGGACCGCCGCACTGAACATGCCGACGAACGGCAGCAGGGTGAACGCGACGAGGACCGCGAGCGTCGTCCTGCCCGCCCACACCTCGCCCCGCCCGAGACGTCCTGTGTTCACGACCTACCTCGCACGAGTCGCTGGATCGGGATGACGACCAGGAGGACGAGCACCATGAGGACGACGCCCATCGCGGAGCCCGCACCGACCCGCGCCTGGTTGAAGGTGAGCTGGTAGACGTCGACGCCGGGCACCATCGTGGCCCGGCCCGGACCGCCGAGCGTCATGACGTAGACGACGTCGAAGGCCTTCAGCGCGCTGATGAGCGTCACCGTCACGGCGACGGCGACCTCCCCACGGACCCCGGGCAGCGTGACCGCGAAGAACGTCCGCCACGGCCCGGCGCCGTCCACGCTCGCGGCGTCGTAGAGCGCGGGGTCGATCTTGGACATCCCGGAGCTGAAGAGCATCGTGCAGAAGCCGACGAGGACCCACGTCCCGACGAGACCGATCGCGGGCAGGGCCCACGTGAAGTCCGCGAGCCAGGGGCGGGCCACGGCGTCGAGGCCGACCGCCCGCAGTGCCTGGTTGAACGCGCCGTCGGTGGAGTACAGCCAGCTCCAGGCGATCCCGGCGCCGACCAGCGGCACCACCTGGGGCAGGAAGAGGATGGTCTGCGCGGCACGGCTCCAGCGTGAGGTCAGCGAGCGGGTCAGCGTCGCCGCCAGCAGGCCGAGCGCGACGGAGAGCACCGAGTAGAAGAAGACGAGCCTGAACGCGTTCGCGAGCGCGTTCAGCCGGGCCGGGTCGCTGAAGACCTCGGCGTAGTTCTCCCAGCCCACCCAGACGGCGTCGCCGATGCCGTTCCAGTCGAAGAACGAGTACTGCACCGACAGGCCGAACGGCTGCAGGACGAGCACCGCGTACAGGGCGACGGCCGGTGCCACGTATCCCCATGCCAGCCAGCGGTGCGTGCCGCGGCGGCGCCGACGGCCGGCGCCGGGGGCGCCGGCGCGGGGAGCGAGCTCCACCGCACCGGCGCCACCACGGGTGGTGACGGTCATCGCCCGAGCTCGGTCTCGTAGCCGGCCTGCACGGCGTCGACGTACCCCTCCGGGGTGATCCGGTCGGTGATGAGCAGCTGCAGGTTGGGGCCGATCGTCGTCGTGAAGATGCCGGGCGTCGAGTTCGCGGTGAAGTCGATCGCACCGTCGCTGAGACCGATCGTCTCGGCCGCGAAGACCGTGTCCTCGGCCAGCGTGCCGTCCTTGGGCTGGGGCTGCGGCAGGTCCGCGGGGCCGCCCGGGGCCGAGCCGGTGATGTCGAGGACGATCTGGCGCGCCGTCTCATCCGTGTGCACCCAGTTCAGGAAGTACGCCATCGCGTCCTTGTCGGCCGCCTGGGCGGGGATCACGTAGGTCGCCGGGGCCGACATGGCGACGGCCCGCGCGTCCGGCGTCTCTCCGGGGAACAGGAAGAACCCGAACGCGCCGATCTCGATCGCGTCGAGCTGAGCGGCGGCCCAGTCGCCGTTGAACTCGAACAGCGCCTCGCCGGCGCCGAACCGGCCGATGTCGCCCATGTAGTCGACGGCGTTCGCGTCCTCGGGGAAGTAGCCCTGCTGCGCCCAGGACTGGATGGTCCGTGCGGCCTCGAGCGACGAGTCGAGCACGAACGTCGAGCCGGACCGGGCGTAGGCGAAGTCCTTGAGCTGGTCGAAGCCCTCGGGGTCACGCAGGGCGTACTGGTTCTGCAGCGACTGGAACGCGAAGTTGACCATGAAGTCCTTGTTGCCGGCCATGATCGGGAGCACGCCGGCATCCTTGGCGACCCGGAGGTACGACTCGAACTCCTCGATCGTCGCGGGAGGCATCGTCAGGCCCAGGTCGGCGGCGATGGCCTTGTTGTAGTAGACCCCGGTCACCGAGTAGCCGATGCCGAGCCCGTACAGCGACCCCTCGCCCCGGGAGCCGTCGCCCGGCGTCCGGAGCTGGTCCATGGTGCCGGTCGGCCAGGTGTCCCACCCGTAGGCCTGCGCGTACCCGTCGAGGTTGGCGAGGATGCCGTCCTTGGCCGCCTGCGCCACCGAGGTGTAGCGGACCAGGTCCGGCGGGTCGTCACCGGAGATGATCTTCGTCGCGTTCTGCGCGAGGTTCGCCGTCGTGTCGGCCTGGTACTCGAACGTGACGTTCGGGTGCTGGCTCGTGAAGACGTCGGCGAGCGCCTTGAACGCCACCTGGAAGTTCGTCTCGAGGTAGATGTCCAGGACCACCGGCTCGTTCGTGAGAACCGTGCTGACCTCGGCGTCGGCGGTCGGCTCGGGCTCCGGGTCGGAGGAGCCGGGCCCGGAGACGCAGCCTGCCGCGAGGGCGAGGACGGCGGTGACGGCCAGACCGGCCCCCGCTCCCCTCCTCAGGACGCCCGTGTTCTTGGTCTGACGCATGCCTTCTCCTTTGAAGTCGCGGCGCTGCGCTTCAGCACCCGCAGCCACTGTTCTCGGACGACTCGGCCCGCCGACACCGCCAGCACGACGGACCTCGGGCGCCCGGGCCCGCCACCCGGCGGTTGTCCGCGCCCACGCCGCTTGGTGCGATGGGGCCCGGACGTCGCCGCAGCGAACCGACGTCGACGACGACGAGAGGACCGCAGTGAGAGTCACCCCCCTGCACCGGACCACCTCGACCGGTGCGGTCATGCGCGGGTCCTTGTACGAGGCGGGCAGCGCCGCGGGCGGCCGGCGGGCCGGCAGCGGAGACCTCGTTGTGCTCCACCACGGCTTCGGGTCCACCCGCACCGAGGCGCTGGGCCTGTTCACCGGCCTGGCCCGGCTCCTGTGCGCGCGCGGCTACGCCGTCGCCTCGTTCGACCGACCGGGGCAGGGGGAGAGCGACGGCGACTTCGAGGACATCACCATCGACTCCGAGATCGAGTCGGCGGCGGGCGCCGTCGACTGGCTCTGCGAGCTGCCGTGGCTGAGCGGGCGCGCCGTGCACCTGCTCGGCATGAGCATGGGCGGTGTCATCGCGAGCGTCGCCGCGAGCCGGACCCGCGTCCCGGTCGCCTCCGTCGTCCTCTGGTCGCCGGCCGCCGTCTTCGCGGACGAGTTCCGCGCCGGCACGGTCCAGGGCCGACCCTTCGAGGACCTCGAGCGACGGGGTTTCGTGGACTTCTTCGGCCTGCGGATCTCGCCGGCGTACGTCGCCGCGGCCGTGCGGTTCGACCCCTACGAGGCCGCCCGCCGGTACCCGGGTCCCGTGCGCGTGCTGCACGGCGCCGACGACGCGATCGTTCCCGCGTCGTACGCCCGGCGGTACGGCGACGTCCTCGGCGACCGGGCCGAGGTGACGCTCGTGGCGGGCGCCGACCACGGGTGGGGGTCCGTCGCCGCGCGGGCGACGGTCTACGAGGAGACCCTCCGCTTCCTCGACCGGCACCACTCGTCCGACGCCGACCCGGCGCACTGAGCCGAGCACGGACACCGACCGCGGCCCCACCACCGACGAACGGGAGCAGACGCCATGCCACGCTTCGACATGCCCCTCGGCGACCTCCACGCCTACCGTCCTGAGGTCGTCGAACCCGACGACTTCGACGCGTTCTGGGCCCGCACGCTCGCCGAGTCACGCGCGGCCGCAGGTCCGGTGGTGACACGACCCGAGCGGTCCACGCTGATGACGGTGGAGGTCGAGGAGCTCACCTTCCCCGGCTTCGCAGGCGACCCCGTCCTGGCGTGGTACCTGCGCCCGGCAGGGGTGACGGCACGTCTGCCCGTCGTCGTGGAGTACGTGGGCTACGGCGGGGGGCGCGGGCTCCCGCACGAGCACCTGGCCTGGCCGTCCGCGGGCATGGCGCACGTGGTCATGGACACCCGCGGGCAGGGCGCCGTCTGGGGCGGTGGCGGGAGCACGCCCGACCCGCACGGGACAGGTCCGGCCGTGCCGGGGTTCACCACGCGCGGGATCGAGGCGCCCGAGGACCACTACTACCGGCGGCTGTACACCGACGCCGTGCTGTGCGTGGACGCGGTGCGCACCCTGCCGGGGGTCGACCCGGACCGGGTGGTCGTCGCCGGGGTCAGTCAGGGTGGCGGGACCGCGCTCGCGGTCGCGGGCCTCCGGGACGACCTCGCCGCGGTCCTGACCGACGTCCCCTTCTCGTGCCACTTCCCGCGCGCGGTCGGGCTCACGGATGCCGAGCCGTACGCCGAGGTCGCCCGGTACCTCGCCGTGCACCGGGACCGCGCCGACGCGGTGTTCCGCACGCTGTCCTACCTCGACGGCGTCCACTTCGCGCGACGTGCGAGCGCGCCCGCGCTCTTCTCCGCCGCGCTCCTCGACATGGTGTGCCCGCCGTCCACGGTCTTCGCTGCGTACAACCACTACGCGGGCGACAAGGAGATCACGGTGTACGAGTACAACGGCCACGAAGGTGGCGGCGCGGCCCGGTGGCCGGTGCATGCTCAGTACCTCGAGGAGATCCTGACGCCCCAGGGCGCAGTCGCATGATCGGAGGACCCGTGGCACTGCGGGAGGAGCTGGCCCTGACGCTCGCCGTGACGGTGGGCGAGGCGGTGGAGGTCGGCCGCACATCGACGGGCTTCCGGCGCGTCATCCCGATCCTCGGCGGCCGGGTGTCCGGGCGGCTCCAGGGGGAGGTCATGCCCGGCGGGGCGGACTGGAACACGGTGCGGGCCGACGGGACCACGCACCTGTGGGCGCGGTACGAGCTCCGCACGTCCGACGGTTCGGTCGTCTCCGTGGTCAACGAGGCCTTCCACGGCCCGGACGACGCCCCGATCCTCACGCGGCCGACGTTCGAGGTCGGCGAGGGCGGACCGACCTGGCTCGCCCGCGGGTACTTCGTGGGGGTGCTGATGAGCGCGACGGTGCCCGGCCAGGTCCTGATCGACGTCCTGGAGCTGACGGTGGACACCGGCGGCCAGGCCTGACCTGGCGGCGCGGACGCGCTCGTGACCGGGCGGAGCCGCGGCGCGGTGGCGCACCGTCCTAGGGTCGGCACATGGCGCAGCAGCGACGGTCCGTGGCGGCGCGACGGACGGCCGCCACCGCCGCCGTCGTGGCCGCGGCCGTCGTCCTCGTCGGGTCCTGCTGAGGAGGGCGCGCTCAGGCCCGCGACCGCCGAGGCCTTCCCGGCAGACGTCCTCAGCGAACGGGGCGGGCGACCAGCGCGTGCTCGTCCAGGACCTTCAGCATCTGCTCCGACGGCATCGGGCGCCCGAGGTGCCACCCCTGCCCGAGCGTGCAGCCGAGCTCGAGGAGACGGTCGCGCTGCTCCTCGGTCTCGACACCCTCGGCGATGACGTCGAGGCCGTACGCCCGCCCGAGCTCGAGGATCGTCCGCACCAGCTGGTCGCCGCCGCTGCCGCTCCCCGAGCCGGACACGAACGACCTGTCGATCTTCAGGATGTCCACCGGGTACCGGCGCAGGTAGCCCAGGGCGGAGAAGCCGGTGCCGAAGTCGTCCAGGACGATCGCGCAGCCGAGCTCCCGCAGCTCCTGGAGCTTGGCGACCATCCGCTCCTCGTCGTCGAGCAGGACGGACTCGGTGATCTCCAGGAAGACCGCGTCCCCGGGCAGCCCGGTCTCGGCCAGGGTGCGGCGCACGTCGTCGACGAAGCCCGGGTCGCGCAGCTGGTGGACCGACACGTTCACGCCCACGGCGACGGCCGGGAACCGCTCGCGCCAGCGCGCGAGCTCGCGGCAGGCCTCGCCGAGCACCCACCGGCCGATCGGCACGATGGCGCCGGTGACCTCGGCGAGCGGGATGAACTCCCCGGGGTACACCAGACCGAGCGACGGGTGCCTCCACCGCAGGAGGGCCTCGCCGCCGATGACGTGGCCCTCCCCCAGGAGCACCACGGGCTGGAAGTGGAGCAGGAGCTCACCACGCTCGAGCGCCAGCTGCAGGTCGGCCTGGAGCTCGAGCCGCTCGAGGAGGGCGGCGTGCAGGTACGGGTCGTAGGTGACGACGCGCATCCCGTGCAGCCCCTTGCCGCGGTACATCGCGGCGTCGGCGTTGCGGACGAGCTCCTCGGCGTCGGGGGCGGGCAGGTCCGGGTCGGCGTACGCGACGCCGACGGTGGCGCCCACGTGCACTCGGCGCCCGCAGATCGTGAAGGACCGCTGGATCTCCGCGACGATGCGCTCGCCCACCGCAGCCGCGTCGGCCGGGTCGTCGACGTCCTCGAGCAGCACGGCGAACTCGTCGCCGCCGAAGCGCGCGACCGTGCCGCCCCGCACGCAGCCGCGGATCCGCTCGCTCACCGCGCACAGCAGCTCGTCGCCGGCCGCGTGCCCGAGGGTGTCGTTGACCGCCTTGAAGCGGTCGAGGTCGATGAAGAGGACCGCCGGGCCGCCCCTCGACGAGCCGGACCGGGCCAGCTCGTTCGCGAGCCGCTCCATGAAGAGCTGCCGGTTCGGGGTTCCCGTCAGCGGGTCGCGGAAGGCCTCCTCGATCGCCTCCACGGTTCGCGCCTCGGCGAGCGCGAGGCTCGCGTGCTCGGCGAACGACCTCAGCAGGGCGAGTGCCTCGCCGTCCACAGCCGAACCCTGCGGCGCACGCGCCCGCAGCACGCCGACGGGCGTCCCGTGCACGTGCACGGCCACCTCCGCGACGTCGTGGCCGGGCTCGATCGACGGCCCGACGACGAGCGGACGCCCGGCCTCGTCGGCGTGCGCGAGGACCAGGGCGACCTCCAGCCCGTGGAGCACCCGCGAGGCCCCGTCCGTCACCGCGGTGAGGACCACCTCGAGCGGCTCGCGGTGCGAGATCGCCCGCTGGAGCTCGAGGAGGACCTGGAGCACCACCTGGCGTCCGCGCTCGCGCTCGAGGACCGCGAGCATGTCGAGGACGAGGCCGAGCGACCCGGCCAAGCCCATGAGCAGGTTGCGGTCCGCCCGCTCGAACGTCCCGGTCGAGCGGCCCACCACGATCCGGCCGTGCGTCCCCGCGACCCAGGGTGCGACGAGGGTCGTGCAGGGGCCGAGCCCCTCGAACGTCGCCCGCCCGATGCCCGGCGCGACGTCGATCAGCGCCTGGTCCGGCGGGCCCGCCTGGCCGAACCCGAACGTCGCCACCACGCGCTCGCCCTGGATGACCGCGCACACCTCGGCATCGAACTCCTCGGCCACGAGCTCGGCCGCGCTGCGGAGCGCCGACGCGACGTCGTCGCACCGGCTGATCTCGTTCAGGAACTCGACCAACCGGTGCTGAGGGGCGGGCGTGGCCTCCATCGGGCCGGCCTCAGGTCAGCGCCATGAGGGCCAGCGTGGCGTTGTGGACGCCGCGCGCCCCGCGCGTCCGGGCGAACTCGCCCATCGTGTAGAAGCCTGCGACGGGGACGCCGGGCAGGTGCTCGGCCATCGTGGCGACCTCGTCGGTGAGGCCGTCCTCGCCGAGGATCGCGCGCCGGGCTGCACAGTCGAACGCGATGACGCCGACGGGCTCGATGCCGTCCAGCTCCGCCAGGAGTGCCTCGCACGCGGCCCGCGTGCCGTCGGCCACGGTCCCGGCGTCGCCCTCCATCGCCGACAGGATGCTGCCGCGGGGCACGTCGTTGCAGACCAGCGAGCCGTCCTGCCAGCCGATGCCGAGCACGGCGCGGATCTCCTCGCCGCCGGAGCGCGCCAGGCACACGGGGTGAGAGAGGCCGAGCCGCCGCCATGCCTCCGGGTCCTCCGGCGACCGCAGCTTCTCGCCGAGGGCGTCCTCGAAGGCGTCGGCCGCCGGCCGGTCGTCGAGCGTGAAGATGCGCTGACCGTCGCTCTCGGTGACCACCATGGGCTGTCCGAGTCGGCGCCAGCCGTGCCCGACGCCGACCGCGATCGGGCTCGGCGAGCCCAGGGCGATCCCGACGACGACGCCGGTGAGCACCTCGCCGCCGTGGATCTGGAACGTGGCGCGCATGGCGAGCTCGTCACCGGCGCACCCGCCGACCAGCGGGACCTGGGCGCCCGCCACGCCGTAGGCGCCCCGGAGGACCTCCGACCGCGCCCCGGCCAACCCGTCGGCGATGAGCAGCAGGCCGCGGTGCGGCGCCTCGAGGCCGAGCAGGCACGATGCGGCCTGCTCCCCCGCCGCGCGGGCCCCGTCCGCGAACCGGCCGACGGCCGTCCGGACCTGGAGCCCGTCGCCCCCGAGCGCGATGGCGACGAGGTGACCGGACCCCACCGAGTCCAGGGAGATCTCGCCGGACGTGGTGCACCCGACGACGGGGACGTCCGGACCGAGGACCTCGCGCGCGGTCGTCGCGACCGTGGCGATGTCCAGCGCCGGGGAGACGAAGAGGATGACGAGCGCGGGAGTCCGGCCGCCGGCCGCCTGCGTGACCGCGGCGACGGTCGCCGCGCGGGCGTCGGCGTCGCGCGAGACGCCGACCTCCATCCAGCGCGAGCCGGGAGAAGGGCTGGGTGTGCTCACCCCTTGATGATCGTCAGCGGGTTCGCGGCCGTGAGGGGATCGCCGCCGCACCGGGGGGTGAGACGGGGGCGCCGGGGGCGGGAGCGGTCAGCCGGCGGTGGCGCGCCCGGCGTCGAGGCCGGCGTCGAGGCCGGCGTCGAGGAAGGCGAGGGTGCCCGCCGCGGTGGCCTCGAGGTCCCCGCCGTGCTCGAGGACCTCCGCCGCCGAGGACACCGCGCCGAAGACGAGCGCGGTGGCCAGCGCGACGTTCGCGACACCCAGGTCCGCGATCGCGGACCTGAGCGGGGCCAGCATCGCCGCGTGCAGCTCCCGGACGCGCGCGACGCACTCCGGCGGGAGGTCGGCGTAGGCGAGGTGGCGGAACTGGCCGTGGTCCCACGCGGCCAGCGCCAGCGCGTGGCGGACGTAGGCGTGCAGCCGGGCCCGCGCGTCGCCCCCACGCGCGGCGACGTCGGCC
>JAEZBT010000240.1 GCA_023426865.1 Actinomycetes bacterium | reverse complement strand
GGTGCCGGACGGGCGCCCGGCGAGCGCCGCTGCTGCGCGCGGCGGCAGGGCGAGGTGCACGAGCCGGTTGTCGGCCGCCCGCCCGCTGATCCGCTGCGTCGCGCCGTCCTTGCGCCCCTCGCCCTCGGCGACCAGGACCTCCACGACGCGCCCGACCTGCCGCTGGTTCTCCTCGGTGGAGATCCGCTCCTGGAGTGCCACGAGCCGCTCGTACCGTTCCTGGACGACGGCCGCAGGCACATGGTCGGGCAGGTCCGCAGCGGGGGTGCCGGGCCGCGGTGAGTACAGGAAGGTGAACGCAGAGCTGAAGCGCGCCTGCTCGACCACGCGCAGCGTGTCGGCGAAGTCCTCCTCGGTCTCCCCGGGGAACCCGACGATGACGTCCGAGGTGATCGCGGCGCCCGGGATGGCGGCCCGCACCCGGTCGAGGATGCCGAGGAACCGCTCGGCGCGGTACGAGCGGCGCATCGCGCGCAGCACGCGGTCCGAGCCGGACTGCAGCGGCATGTGCAGGCTCGGCATCACCGTGGGCGTCTCGGCCATCGCCGCGATGACGTCGTCGGTGAAGGACGCCGGGTGCGGCGACGTGAACCGCACCCGCTCGAGGCCGGGCACGGCGCCGACCGCCCGCAGCAGCTTGCCGAAGGCGGCTCGGTCGCCGAACCCGACGCCGTAGGAGTTCACGTTCTGCCCCAGCAGCGTCACCTCGACGGCGCCCTCCGCGACCAGCGCCTCCACCTCGGCGAGCACGTCGCCGGGCCGCCGGTCCCGTTCCTTGCCGCGCAGGTGGGGCACGATGCAGAACGTGCACGTGTTGTTGCAGCCGACGCTGATGGACACCCAACCGGCGTAGACGGACTCCCGGCGCGTGGGCAGCGTCGAGGGGAAGACCTGGAGCGACTCCGCGATCTCCACCTCGGCCCGCGCGTTGTGCCGCGCTCGCTCGAGCAGGACCGGCAGGGCGTCGAGGTTGTGGGTGCCGAAGACGACGTCGACCCACGGCGCCTTCTCCACGATGCCCGCGCGGTCCTTCTGCGCGAGGCAGCCGCCGACGGCGATCTGCATGCCCGCACGCTCGCGCTTGATCCCGGCGAGCTGGCCGAGGTTCCCGTAGAGCCGCGTCGCCGCGTTCTCGCGCACCGCGCACGTGTTGATGACGACGACGTCGGCCTGCCAGGCCGCGGCGTCCGTCGCGGACGCCGGGACGTAGCCGGCGGCCTCGAGCAGACCGGCCATGTGCTCGGAGTCGTGCGCGTTCATCTGGCAGCCGAGGGTGCGCACGAGGTAGGTGCCGCGGGCGCCGGTGGCGAGCGCGCCGTCGGGCGTGACCCCGGCGGACGGCGCGGCGGCGGGGGCGGAGAGCGTCGTGGACATCACCCACCAGGGTACGGCGCGCCGAGGCGAAGATTTACCCCGCTGTGATCATCTCAGGTGGCCGTGTTAACACGACGGCCCTACGGTCGGCAGATGATCGGGACGCAGGAGGCGGCCGGCAGCGACGCCGCCGCGCCGACGGGAGCACCGCTCGTCGTGCTGTCGGGCGTGAACAAGCACTTCGGGCCGCTGCACGTGCTCGCGGACGTCGACCTCGTCGTCCACCGGGGCGAGGTGGTCGTCGTGATCGGACCGTCCGGCTCGGGGAAGTCGACGCTCTGCCGCGTCATCAACCGCCTCGAGCCCGTGGACTCAGGGGTGGTCAGCGTCGACGGCGTCCCGGTCCCGGCGGAGGGCAAGGCGCTCGCCCGGCTGCGCGCCGACGTCGGGATGGTGTTCCAGCAGTTCAACCTCTTCGCGCACAGGACCGTGCTCGAGAACGTCACGCTCGGACCGGTCAAGGCCCGCGGCATGCGCCGCGCCGAGGCACGGGCCGAGGCGATGCAGCTGCTCGAGCGGGTCGGCGTCGCCGACCAGGCGGGCAAGCTGCCGGCGCAGCTCTCGGGCGGCCAGCAGCAGCGCGTCGCCATCGCCCGCGCGCTCGCCATGCACCCCAAGGTGATCCTCTTCGACGAGCCGACCTCCGCCCTGGACCCGGAGATGATCAACGAGGTCCTCGACGTCATGGTCGCCCTCGCCCGCGACGGCATGACGATGGTCGTGGTCACCCACGAGATGGGCTTCGCGCGCCGCGCGGCCGACCGCGTCGTCTTCATGGACGGCGGCCGCATCGTCGAGGAGGCGAGCCCGGAGGCCTTCTTCACCGCTCCCCGGTCCGACCGCGCCCGCGACTTCCTGTCCAAGATCCTCACGCACTGACCGCCCGGCGGGGGGCACTGGCTCCCGGGGCACGACACGGAAGGTGATCACGATGAGTCGACGCAGAACGGCGGCGGTGCTCCTGGCGACGGCCGCCCTGGCAGTGGCGGGGTGCCAGGCCGACGCCGAGGACGACCCCACCACCGCACCCGAGACCGAGGACATGGGCGCAGGTGACGACAGCGGTGACGCCGGGGCCTTCCCCGAGGGCTCGACGATGGCGCGCCTGGCGGAGGCGGGCTCGATCACGGTCGGGACGAAGTTCGACCAGCCCCTGTTCGGGCTCGTCGGGCCGGACGGCGTCCCGGAGGGCTTCGACGTCGAGATCGCCACGCTCATCGCGGGCGAGCTGGGCATCGCCGCCGAGGACATCTCCTGGGTCGAGACCCCGTCCCAGAACCGCGAGACGGCGATCGAGAACGGTGACGTCGACATCGTCGTGGCGACCTACACGATCAACGACGACCGCAAGCAGCGGGTCGGGTTCGCCGGTCCGTACTACGAGGCGGGGCAGTCGATCCTGACGCTGACCTCGAACGAGGACATCCAGGGGCCCGACGACCTCGCGGGCACGCGCGTGTGCACGGTGTCCGGCTCCACCCCGGAGCAGAACCTGCTGGAGAACTACCCGGACGCCGAGGTGGTGCCGTTCGGCACGTACTCCGAGTGCCTCGAGCCGCTGCGCAACGGCCAGGTGGACGCCGTGAGCACCGACAACGTCATCCTCGCGGGCTTCGCCGCGGAGAACGACGACCTCGAGGTGCGCGGCGAGCCGTTCACCTCCGAGCCCTACGGCATCGGCGTGGCCAAGGACGACGCCGAGTTCCGGATGTGGATCAACGACGTGCTCGAGGAGCTCTTCTCCGACGGCCGCTGGACCCAGGCGTGGGAGGACACGGCCGGCTCGGTCCTGCCGACCCCCGAGCCGCCCGAGGTCGACCGGTACGAGGACTGACCACGGCCGCCCGGAGCGGGGCGTCGCCTCGGTGACGCCCCGCTCCCCCGCGCGCCAGGCCGGGGGCGGGGCCCGCC
>JAEZBT010000225.1 GCA_023426865.1 Actinomycetes bacterium | reverse complement strand
GCCGAGGTCAGTGTGTGCCGGGCCTGCCCGCGCCTGGTCGCCTGGCGTGAGGAGGTGGCGGTGGTGAAACGGCGTGCGTTCGCCGATCAGCCGTACTGGGGCCGACCCGTCCCCGGGTGGGGTTCGGTGCGACCGAGGCTGTTCATCGTCGGTTTGGCCCCGGCGGCCAACGGCGCCAACCGGACCGGCCGGATGTTCACCGGCGACCGGTCCGGGGACTGGATCGTCGCCGCGTTGCACCGCGCTGGACTGGCGTCGCAGGCGACCAGCGTGGACGCCGCCGACGGGCTCGTGCTGCGCGGGGTCCGGATGGTCGCGCCCGTGCGGTGCGCGCCGCCCGACAACGCCCCCACGCCCGCGGAGCGGGACACCTGCCACTCCTGGCTCCGACGCGAGCTCGAGCTCCTGTCCCAGGCTCGGGCGGTCCTCGCGCTCGGGGCATTCGGCTGGGCGGCGTTCCTCGCGGCCGCGCGCGGGTTCGGGTGGGCGGTGCCTCGCCCGGCCCCGCGGTTCGGGCACGGGGCGGTGGCGGCGCTGACCCGGCCCGACGGCGGCACGGTGCACCTGGTCGGCTGCTACCACGTGTCGCAGCAGAACACCCAGACCGGGCGGCTCACCGAGGCGATGCTCGACGACGCCCTCGCGACGGCCTGGCGGGCCGCGAACGGGGAGTGACCCTCGCGGCGTTCGCTGGTCGCTGAACGCCCCGCGCGGGGCTTGTGAAGGTTTTCACATGCGCCTACCGTGTCAATCGTGACGACCCACGACCGAGTTTCCGCCCCCGCCCTCGTCCCCGCGGACACCACCTCTGCGGAGAGCGCCCCCGCGCGTCCTGCGCGGCCGCGCACCGTGCCGCGCATCGTCGTCCTCGGTGGCGGGTACGTCGGCTTCTACACGGCCCTGCGCCTGCGCAAGCGGCTCGGGCGGCGCGAGGTGGCGATCGTCGTCGTCGACCCGCGGTCCTACATGACCTACCAGCCCTTCCTGCCGGAGGCGGCCGCGGGGTCGCTCGAGCCGCGGCACGTCGTCGTCTCGCACCGCCAGGCCCTCGACGGGGTGGACGTGCTCAACGGGCGCGTGACGCAGGTGCGGCACGCCGAGCGCACCGTGCGCATCGCGCCGGAGGTCGGCGACGAGTACGAGATCACCTACGACCACCTCGTGGTGGCGCTCGGCTCGGTCGCCCGCACGCTGCCGATCCCGGGCCTGGCCGAGCAGGGCATCGGGTTCAAGACCGTCGAGGAGGCCATCGCGCTGCGCAACCACGCGCTCGCCCGGCTCGACGCCGCGGCCTCGACGTGGGACCCGGCCGCCCGACGGCGCCTGCTCACCTTCACGTTCGTGGGCGCCGGCTTCGCGGGCGTCGAGGCGCTCGCGGAGGTCGAGGACATGGTGCGGGCCGCCGTCGCCGGCGGACGGTACGAGGGCATCACGGCCGAGGACCTGCGATTCGTCATGATCGAGGGCTCCACGCGGATCCTGCCCGAGCTGGGGGACGAGATGGGTGGCTACGCCCTCGAGCAGCTGCGGGCCCGCGGGATCGAGGTGCACCTGGCGACGTTCCTGAGCTCCTGCACGGGTGGACACGTGGTGACATCCACTGGTCTCGAGTTCGACTCGGCGACGATCGTGTGGACCGCCGGGGTGAAGGCGAACCCCGTGCTCTCGGCGACGGACCTCCCGCTGGACGACGCCGGGCGCGTGCGCGCCCTGCCGACGCTGCAGGTGGTGACCGCCGACGGCGAGGTCGTCGACGGCGCCTGGACCGCGGGTGACTGCGCGGCCGTGCCGGACCTCACGCACCCCGGCACGCTGTGCTCTCCCAGCGCCCAGCACGCGGTGCGTCAGGCACGCCACCTCGGCGACAACCTCGCCCGGCACCTGCGCGGTGCCGAGGTGACGCCGTACAAGCACAAGCACGTGGGAACCGTCGCGTCGCTGGGGCTCGGCAAGGGGGTCGCCCAGGTCTACGGGGTGAAGGTCCGCGGCCGCCTGGCATGGTTCATGCACCGCAGCTACCACGTCGCCCAGATGCCCACGCTCAACCGCAAGGTGCGGATCGTCCTCGACTGGACCCTGTCGCTCTTCTTCCGGCGCGAGCTCGTGGCGCTGGGCAGCCTGCACGACCCGCGGGCGACCTTCGTCGAGGCTGCGACCGGGCCGCGCGTCGTGCGCGACGCCGCCTGAGCCCGGCGGGCCGCGCGCCCTGGCACGATGGGCGGCACCGGCCGGCCCGCGTGTCGGGCGGTGCCGCCCCCGTAGCCCAATCGGCAGAGGCAGCCGGCTTAAACCCGGTCCAGTGCAGGTTCGATCCCTGCCGGGGGCACCTCACGGGCCCGTCGGGGCATCTCGGAGTCCCTGCGGGGACAACGCACGGGCTTGGCGTGCCCGCGCCCCTCGCCGCTCCCGTGGCGCCAGTGCGCGGCGTCCCTGCCCTCTGCGTCCCTCTGCGTCGGGCCTTCGCCTGCGTTCCGAAGGCGGGCCGCCAGGCTTTCGCGCCAATGGCGAAACTCTCGGACGCCAAGATCAACTGTTGCGGTCGAGTGACACGTGCCAGACGACGAGTAGGACGAAAGTCCCAGATGGTCGCGCTCCCGCGGCTTCTGCGATCGTAACGATTCGGCAAAGGGTGCTCTGACCTGGGGGTTTCATCAGATCGGGGCATTGCTCACGAGGTTGTGGGGGACCTAGTGTGCGGCCCACCCCCGGGCACCTTGCGCAAAGGAGCGGTGATGAGACGCCCTGGGATTCTCGAAACTATCGGGGCAGGCGCGCTTGCTCTTGCGGTCGTCGTGGCCCCCGTCATGGGAGCGGCCCCCCTGTCCAGCGCTGAGGCAGCGGACGTCGTGTGGTTCTCGGACGGCTTCGAGGACGGGACGGAAGCACCCTTCTACGCCAACTCCGCGACGCTCGCCGTCGTCGGCGCCGGCGCGCAGGAGGGCGCTCGGGCGTTGCACGTCACCGGACGCACCGCCGGCTGGAACGGTGTGAAGCTCGACCTCCTCGGAGCAGGCCTCGAGCCCGGCACATACACGATCTCCGCGTGCGTGAAGCTCGATGCCGGGGCGCCAGCGGAGACCACCGGCATGCACATCACCGTCGAGCAGACCCCGGCCGTGGACGGCGCCGACCAGTACAAGCTGGTCGGCGACTACCAGGCGCCCGTGGGGAAGACCGACTGGGTGCAGGTGGGGGGCAGCTACACGCTCACGGACGCGCGCACGGCCGCGGCGCTCTACGTCGACGTCCAGGCCCAGACGGTCGGGGAGACGACCGTCCACCCGTCCTTCTTGCTCGACAACGTCGTCATCACCGGTGCCGCTAGCGAGCGCGACGTCCTGACCACGTCGTTCGAGGACGATGCGAGCGGATGGGGGCCCCGCGGCACGGCCTCGGTCGCGGCGATCGCCGTCGACCCCGGCCTCGCGCACGACGGCACCCAGGTGCTCGCCGTCACGGAGCGGGGCGACCAGGGCTGGCACGCGGCGCAGGTCGCGGTCCCCGCGAGCCCGGTTCCCGCCTCGTACGCCGTCGAGGCGTACGTGCGGCTCGCCCCGGGAGCCGCGCCCAGCGAGGCCAACCTGGGCCTGAGCGCTCCCGGGCACCCCACCAACGAGAGCCCGTGGGTCGGCGGCAGGTCCGCCGTCACGGCCGATGGTTGGACGTTCCTGTCGGGCACCTACACGGTCGACCCCTCCGCGCCGCCGGCGTACATCAACGTCGAGGTCGTCGGCGTGGGCGTCCCGTTCTGGATCGACTCCGTGAAGATCACCGCGATCGGCACCGCGGCTCCCCCCGGTGACGACTGGGAGCCCGACCTCGACGGCTTCGTGCCGGGCGGCGCCGTGTCGCCCACGACCACCCCGGTCACCGCGGCCCGCGGCTCCGGCCTGGTCGCCGCGCTGACCTTCGACGACGGTCCCGAGGCCCCCGAGACCGCCGACATCCTGGACGTCCTCGCGGCCAACGACGTCACGGCGACGTTCTGCCTCATCGGCAGCCAGATCACCCCGGCCACCACCCCGCTCGTGCAGCGGATGGTCGCCGAGGGCCACACCCTCTGCGCCCACTCGACCGGCTGGTCGTCGATGGACGGCATGACCCGCGACGCCATCCAGGCCGACCTCAAGGCCAACCTCGCGGCGATCCGTACCGCCGTCGGGGACCCGAGCTACCCGGTGCCCTACTTCCGCGCCCCGAACGTCGCCTGGGGTGACGGCCGGGTCGCCGAGGTCGCGGCCGCGCTCGGCATGCAGCCGCTCGGCCTCGGCAACGCGATCATGGACTGGGACGACAACGACCTCTCCGAGACCACGCTGGCGACGAACCTGCGGACCGCCATCACCGGCGGTGCCGTCATCACGTCGCACGTCGGCGGCGGCGACCGCAGCGGCACCGTGGCCGCGGCAGCCACCGTCATCCCGGAGAAGCTCGCCGCCGGCTACACGTTCACCCTCCCGCAGGGTGGTCTCCCCGAGGGTCTGCGCATGGAGTTCGACTTCGAGGACAACACCCTCCAGGGCTGGACGGCCCGGGAGTCGCAGGGCACCCCGACCATCGCCGTGACGGACGCGGACGCCCACGGCGGCGACTACGCCGCGCTGGTCAGCGACCGGGGCGGCCAGGGCGACGGCATCCTCTACGACTTCTCCGGCCTGCTGGAGCGGGGTGTGGAGTACACCATCAACGCCTGGGTCAAGCTCGCCCCGGATGAGGCGACGGACAGCATCGTCCTGAGCATGCAGGTCGCCGAGAGCGGCGACGGCGCGTTCCAGAACCTCCAGACGCTGGCCGGCGTGACCGACGGCGAGTGGGTCGAGCTGAGCACGTCCTACACGTACTCGGGCGACGGGATGGCGCGGCTGTACTTCGAGACCCCGTGGGTCAGCAGCACCGACCCCGGCACCACGACGTCGTTCATGGTCGACGACATCTCGGTCGCGTCCGTCGACGCCACCGAGATCGAGGACCTGGCGTCCATCTACGAGGAGTTCACCGGCCAGTTCCCGGTCGGTGTCGCGATCGACTCGCGCGAGACCCTCGGCTCCCCGGGCGACCTCACGCTGCGGCACTTCAACCAGCTCACGGCCGAGAACCACATGAAGGTCGAGGCCTGGTACGACGAGGACCGCAACTTCCGGATGCACCCGGAGGCCATCACGGTGATGGACTTCGCGCAGGAGAACGACCTGCGCGTGTACGGTCACGTGCTGCTGTGGCACTCGCAGACTCCTGACTGGTTCTTCCAGGACGACGAGGGCGCGTGGCTGACGAGCAGCCCGGAGGACCAGGAGTTCCTCGCGAACCGCCTGGCGGAGCACATCGACGACGTCGCGAACGCGATCTCGGACCGGTACGGGCCGTTCGGCTCCGACACCAACCCGCTCGTCGCGTGGGACGTCGTCAACGAGACCGTGGACGACCAGGCGAACCCCGACACCAACGGGATGCGGAACAGCCGGTGGTACCAGGTCCTCGGTGAGGACTACATCGACCTCGCCTTCGAGCTGGCGGACGAGGCTTTCAACGGCGCGCACGCGGCCGACGGCGTCGACCACCCGGTGACGCTCTTCATCAACGACTACAACACCGAGCAGGCCGGCAAGCAGAACCGGTACTACGACCTCGTGAACCGCCTGCTGGACCGCGGCGTGCCGATCGACGGCGTGGGCCACCAGTTCCACGTCTCGCTGTCGATGCCCGTCGAGAACCTGGACGGCGCGCTGGACCGGTTCGCGGACCTGCCGCTCGTGCAGGCCGTCACCGAGCTCGACGTCACGGTCGGGGGCAGCCCCACCGAGGCGCTGATGATCGAGCAGGGCTACTACTACCGCGACGCGTTCCGGTACTTCCGTCAGCACGCCGGGGACCTGTTCTCGGTCACCATCTGGGGTCTGACGGACAACCGGAGCTGGCGCTCGGAGCAGGCGCCCCTGGTCTTCAGCGGCTCGCTGCGGGCCAAGCCGGCCTACCACGGCATCATGGACGGCGACCTGCCCGCCATCGTGCGGACGGCCACCGTGTTCGCGGGCGACGTCGCCCTGGGGGCCGGGGCCACCGGCTCGCTCGAGTGGCGCACGCTCCCGCTGCACCCCGTCGGCCACCTGGGCGAGTTCCAGCTCCGCTGGGCCGCCGACCACCTGACGGCGTACGTCTCGGTCGACGACGCCACGGTGGACGCGGGTGACGAGGTGGCCTTCGAGTACGGCGGCTCGACCGTGACGTTCGGCCGCGACGGCTCGGGCGACGTCCAGGGCACCGTGGCGGAGCGGAGTGGGGGCTACGACGTCGTCGTCCACCTCCCCGGTACGTTCGCCCAGGGCGGCACGGTCGGCCTGGACGTCCGGGTCGCCGACGCCGGCACGGAGACGGTCGCCGGCTGGAACACCCCCGGGTCGCTCGGGACGCTGACGCTCGTCGAGCCGCTGTCGTTCACGGCCGTGGCCGAGGCGCCGACGGCGCCGACGATCGACGGCACGGTCGACGACGTCTGGTCGCTCGCGGAGGCCATCAGCACCGACAAGCAGGTCAGCGGCTCGGCCGACGGTGCGGCGACGGGCGAGTTCCGGACGCTGTGGAGCGGCGACGGCACCACCCTGTACGTCCTCGCGGACGTCACGGACCCGCAGCTCAACGCCGATGCCTCCAGCCCGTGGGAGCAGGACTCGGTCGAGATCTACGTCGACCGGGGCAACTACAAGAACGGCTCCTACCGGTACGACGACACCCAGATCCGGATCGACTTCCAGGGCGACATCTCGTTCGGCACCGGCGACGAGGCCTTCCAGGAGGCACAGGTCGAGTACCAGGTCGCGACGCGCGACGGCGGCTACGTCGTCGAGGCCGCGATCAACCTGCTCGACAACTACGGCGGCCCGGGCACGTTCCACGGCCTCGACGTCCAGGTGAACGACGCCACGGACGGCGTGCGCAACTCGATCCGGAACTGGGCCGACCCGACGGGGCTGGGCTACCAGAGCACGGGCCGCTGGGGCGTCGCGACGCTCGTGTCCGCTGGCGTGACCGGGCCGAAGGTCACCCTCGGCCTCGACCAGGTCAAGCCCGGCGCCACCGTCCCGGTGACGATGGACGGGTTCGAGCCCGGCGCGACCGTCGAGGTCTACCTGTCCCGCACGGGCCCGGACGCGGCAGCCGTCGTGCTCGCCGAGGCGCCTGGCGACACCCTCCTCGGGACGGCCGTCGTCGACGCCGGAGGCACGGCCCGCCTGTCGGTCACCATCCCGGCGCGGACCGCCGCGGGTGCCTACTGGGTGAACGTGGAGTCCGACGGGTCCGTGCTCGCGGGTGCCCAGCTGCGCGTGCTCGCCGCAGACCCGGCTGCTACGGGTGGCCAGCTCCCGCGGACGGGGTCCGAGGTCCTCGGCTTCATCCTGACCGCGCTCCTGCTCGCCGGCCTCGGCACCGCACTGGTGGCGGCCCGGCGACCCCTCCGCCGGAGCGCCATGGGCTGACGCCCGGGACGAGCGCCAGGCCCGCTGGGAGCGCCTGACGCGCCGTCGGCCGCGACCCCGGGACGCAACCCCCGCGTCCCGGGGT
>JAEZBT010000217.1 GCA_023426865.1 Actinomycetes bacterium | reverse complement strand
GGCCGACGTCGTTCACGCGGCGCTCCGCGCGGCGCGTCGCACCGCCCACCCGCGACGCAGGTAGTCGGCGCCCGTGACGACCGTCGCGACGACCGCCGCGACCATGACGGCCCAGGCCGCGACCGTGACGGCGTCGGGCAGGCGGTCCAGCGGGAGCACGAAGAGCCCGATGGCGACGGACTGGAGCACCGTCTTGAGCTTTCCGCCGCGCGAGGCCGGGATGACGACGTACCGCAGCACCGCCAGGCGCAGCGCGGTGATGCCCAGCTCGCGCACGAGGATGACGACGGTGACCCACCACGGGAGGTCGCCGAGGGCCGACAGCGTCACCAAGGTCCCACCCATGAGTGCCTTGTCCGCGATCGGGTCGACGAGCTTGCCCCAGTCGGTCACCTGGTCGCGGCTGCGTGCGAGCCAGCCGTCCAGGCGGTCGGTCGCCGCCGCGAGCACGAAGAGCCCGCACGCGACGAGCCGCCACCCACCGGCGCGATCGGCGAGCAGCGCGGCGACCACCAGGGGGACGAGCACGATGCGCACCATCGTGACGACGTTGGCCGGGGTCCACACGGACGCGACGACTGCGGGCACGGGGACCACCCTACGGTCCGCCGCCCGGGACCTTCCGCAGCCCCGCCTCGCCCGCGCGGTAACCTCACTGGGTGCCGCGCCACGTCCGCACCGCGCCGCGTCGTCGAACGGCGCCGGCCCTCGTGCTGCTCGCGCTCGTCCTGACCTCGGGCAGCGTGGCCGGCGCGGCGTGGGCGGGCGTCGGTCCCTTCGGTGAGGACGACGCCGAGCCCACCCCGGTCGCGGAGTCCCCGACGCCGACGCGCGGGACCCCGCACCCCCCGGAGCCCAGCCCCACCCCCACGCCCCGCCCGGACGCCGTCTTCACCCTGGTCGCAGCAGGGGACGTCCTGACCCACGAGTCGGTGAACCGGGCCGCGCGGTCCGGGGGCGGCTACGACTTCACGCCCCTCTTCGCGCCGGTGCAGGCCTACATCGCGGGGGCTGACCTCGCGCTGTGCCACATGGAGGTGCCGGTCGCACCGGCGGGTTCCTCGCCCTCCGGGTTCCCGATGTTCGGCGCCCCCGCCGACCTCGTCCCGGGCCTCGCGGCCGCCGGTTGGGACGGCTGCTCGACCGCCTCGAACCACAGCGTCGACCGGGGCGCGGCAGGCGTCGTCGCCACGCTCGACGCGTTCGACGCGGCCGGGCTCGGTCACGTGGGCACCGCACGCACGGCCGAGGAGGCGGCCGCGCCGCAGGTCTACACCCTCTACCGCGAGGGACAGTTCATCCGCGTGGCGCACATCGCGGCGACCTACGGCACGAACGGGCTGCCGATCCCCGCCGACAGTCCGTGGATGGTGCAGCTGATCGACACGGCCGGGATGATCGCCCAGGCCAACGCCGCGCGCGAGGCAGGCGCCGACGTCGTCGTGGCGAGCGTCCACTGCTGCGTCGAGTACACGAGCGCCCCGACGGCGCGGCAGGAGGAGATCGCGAACGAGCTCGCAGCCTCGGGCGCGATCGACCTGCTCATCGGGCACCACGCGCACGTCCCGCAGCCGGTGGTCGAGCTCCCGGGCGGGCCCCGCGGCGAGGGCATGTGGGTCGCCTACGGCCTCGGCAACTTCATCTCGAACCAGGGACCGCACGCCGGCCTGGCCGCTGAGACCCAGAACGGGCTGATGATCCTGGCGCACCTGCGCAAGCCGGAGGACGGCCCCGTGACCGTGGACGGCGTCGAGTGGACGGCCATCACGGTGGACCGCGCCGCGGGCCACCGGGTCGAGTCGCTGTCGGCCGCCGCCGCCGCGGGCGCCGGAACGGGCACCCTCTCCGCCGGTCAGGTGGCGGAGCGCCGCGCCCTCGTCGCGGGCGTGGCCGGCGCAGCGGCCGCCGAGCTGACCGCGCCCCCGACGCCCACGGGGAACGACGTGGTGGTCACGGACCGGTAGAGCCGCCGGTCGCCGGGGGCTCCCCCAGCACGCGTTCGGACTCCCCGGCGCCGAAGAGCCAGCCCTGGCCGTACTCCCAGCCGCACGAGCGCAGGAACTGCGCCTGCTCGACGGTCTCCACGCCCTCGGCGATCGTGATCATCTCGAGCTCGCGCGCGAGAGCCCCGAGCGCGCGGCTGACCCGCTGCGCCGCCGGGTCCTCGGGGATGCCCGCCGTGAACGACATGTCGAGCTTGACGCCGTCGACCGGCAGGTCGCGCAGGTACGACAGCGGGGCGATGCCGGTGCCGAAGTCGTCGAGCAGCACCGGGACCCCGGCCGACCGCAGCTCCGCGAGCTCGTGCCGCACGCGGCTCTCCCCGTCCACGAGCCCCGCCTCGGTCAGCTCGACGACGAGGCGACCCGGCCCTACCCGGTGCCGGGACAACGCCGAGAGCACCTGCGCGGCCAGCTCGCCATTGCCGAGCTGGTCCGTGGACACGTTCACCGACACCCAGCCCGTGTCCGCGTTGCGTGCGAGGAACGAGACCGCCTGGCGCACGACGTTCGCGCCCAGCGCCACGGCCAGGCCAGCTTCGACGGCCGTCGGCAGGAACGAGCCCGGCAGCAGGAGCCCGCGCTCGGGGTGCTGCCAGCGGACGAGGGCCTCGTACCCGACCACGTGGCCGGACGTCAGGTCCACCGTGGGCTGGTAGTGCAGCACGAGCTCGCCCGACTCGATCGCGTGCACGAGCTCGGCCGCCGCCCCGTGCTTCGCCCCGGCCGTCGGGGTCATCGACCGGTCGTACACCTCGGTCCGGCTGCGGCCCGCGCCCTTGGCCCGGTAGAGGGCGGCGTCGGCGGCGGCGAGCATCCCCATCGCCCCGGTGGTCAGGATGGCCGGCTCGGCGACCGCGACGCCCACGCTCGCCCGGATCGGCAGCTGGCGCCGGTGCGTGCGCACCGGGTTGACGAGGCCCTTGTGGATCGAGGCGGCGACCTCGAAGGCGATCCGGGCGGCGTCGTCGCCGTTGATGACGATCGCGAACTCGTCGCCGCCCTGGCGCGCCACGAGACCCCGGCCCGCCGACGCGGCGCGCAGGACGCCGGCCACGTGCACGAGCACGTCGTCGCCGGCGGCGTGGCCGTAGCGGTCGTTGATCTGCTTGAACTCGTCGAGGTCGACCGCAATGACGGCCACGCGCCCGGGCGCGTCCGGCGGCTCGCAGGCGCGCTGGAGGAAGTCCTGCATGAGCGAACGGTTGGCGAGGCCGGTGAGGGGGTCGTGCATCGCCCGGTGGGCGAGCGCCTCGGACTGCAGCCGCGACTCGGTGATGTCCCGCATCTGGATGACGAAGTGCTGCGGCACGCCGTCGGGCGCGCGCACGAGGACGACGTCGAGCACCACCCACACCACCTGGCCGTCGGGGCGCAGGTACCGCTTCTCGAGCGAGAAGCGGTCGCCCTCCTGGGCCAGCAGCCGCTGGACCTGCGCGCGCTCGACACCACGGTCCTCCGGGTGCGAGAGCGCCGACAGGTCGTGTCCGATGAGCACCGAGGGCTCCACGGCGAATAGTGCCGCGAACGCGGCGTTCACCTCCTGCAGGCGCCACTGCTGGTCGGCCAGGGCCATGCCGATCGGGGCGTTCTCCATGGCCAGGCGGAACTGCAGCTCGGACTGCGCGAGCGCCGCGCGCACCTCCCGCGATCCGGTGACGTCGGCGAGCACCGTCAGCAGGTCGCCGTCGCCGCCCCCGACGGGCCGGGTCGACGTCTGGACCCAGCGCACCGACGCCCCGGTCAGCGGCAGCACCCCGACGACGAACGCCGGCCCGTCCGCGGCGGTGCGGCGCCCGAAGACGGCCCCGGGGGGCACCTCCTGACCCTGCTCCGTCACCCAGCGGACCGGCAGCTCGACCACCTGGCGCCCGACGAGCTGAGCCACCGGGAGGTCGAGCGTCGCGGCCGCGGCGTCGTTGGCGAGCAGCACCACACCCGACGCCGAGTGCACGACGACACCGTCCCGGCCGGTGGCGAGCACGGCGGCGAACCGGCGCTCGGCCGTCGCCGTCGCGGCGGCGCGCGCGGCTGCCAGCCCTCGTTTCTGCGCCACCCCCAAGCCCCCAGTCGCCCCCCG
>JAEZBT010000205.1 GCA_023426865.1 Actinomycetes bacterium | reverse complement strand
GTCGTGGACAACCTCGGCGGGACGACGGCGCCACCGGCGCAGACCCCGACGACGACGTCCGCGCCCACCGACCCGGTCAGCGGGACCGTCACGGAGCCGACATGCGGCACGGCGCTCGCCGACCTGGCCCGCGTTCCCGACGACCGGGGCATCACGCTGAGCATGGGCCTGGACACGACCGAGATGCCCGACGGCGAGCTCACCGCCTGGCTCGGTACCGAGGTCGACGAGACCGGCACGCAGTTCCAGCCGGTCGAGGGCGGCGGGATCCCGGAGAGCTACGGCTTCGTCGTCGCGCAGGACGGGGTGGTCGTCGGAACGACGACGGCCGTCCTGGAGCCGTCGGGCCCCGTGGACGACGACCCCCGGACGCACGACGCACGGGTCGCCCCGATCTCGTGCGACGGCGGAGCGCTCGCCCCCGGCGCCTACGAGCTCGTGGCCGTGCTCCCGTTGTCCCTCCCCGCTGACGACGGCGCAGGGGTCCCCGCGGTCCTCGTCAGCGCCCCTGTCGCGTTCGTCGTTCCGGAGCGCGAACCGCTCCTGCCCGCCGACGCGCGCTACCTGCCCGACGGCGCGTCCGCGATCCCGCCCGCCGACCCCACCGCCACGCTGCCCGACGGCGACTACCTGGGCTTCCTGGACGACGTCGACGCGGCGGCCGGGACGGTCTCCGCGGACGTCGTGGTGCTCTACTTCGGCTCGGCGGCCGAGGAGTGGGTGGCGGCGAACGCGCCGGGCACCGCGATCCTCGACGGCTACGTCAAGGACAACCCCGACGGCCCGACCGCGCGCACGATCCCCATCAACGCCGACGCACCGGTGTGGGAGTGGTGCTCGACCGAGACACAGCTGACCGTCGCGCAGCGCGCGGGCGGGGTCGCCGAGTGGGCGGCGGCCCCCTCCGACACGATCGACCGCTGGTGTGCCGACGGGGCGGCCATGCAGCGCGGGGGCCTGTACTGGCTCGACGTCCGTGGCGGCGTGATCGCGCAGGTGGTGGGCCAGTACGTGCCGTGACGTCCGGCGCACCGAGTGCGTGACGCGTCCGGCCCCACGAGAGCATGATCATCGTGGGGCCCGGGCGCGAAGGGGCGTGCAACATGGGTGGGTCGCGGCGACTGCCGTGGGTGCTGGTGGCGCTCCTCGCCATGGCAGTCACCGCCCTGGCGGTCGTCCTGGTCATGCGCGACGACGACGCGGCGGACACCGCCGCCACCTCCCCGCCGGCCGAGACCCCGAGCCCCACCGCGAGCACCGACGTCGAGCAGGCGGGCACGGACGACGCGGACGAGGGCACGGACGACGACTCCGACGATGCGACCGATGTGGCGGCCGACCTCCCGCTCCGCGACCCGGGCGAGCACCTGCCCGCCGACGGGTCCTCCGACATCCCGGCCGTCGGCGAGGACCTCGTCAACGGCGACTACGTCGCCACCGTGACGGACGCCGACCTGACCGCGATGGTCCTGGACGCGGACGTGCAGGTCTTCTACTTCGGCGAGGCCGCCGACGACTACCTCCTCGCGCACGACCCGACCGCCGAGATCCCCCCGCCGAACGGGTTCGTCCTCGTCAACGAGTCCACGAACGTCCGGCAGGTCCCGATGGCGGACGACATCCGCATCTGGGACTGGTGCACGGGCGACGACGGCCGTCTCACCTTCCTCGAGCGCACCCCGATGGAGTGGTGGCTCGCCCCGCCGGCCGGCTCGCAGGAGTGCTCCGCGGGCCCGGGCCTGAGCCACGCGGGCAACCTCTACTGGCTCCAGGTGCGCGACGGCAAGGTGAAGCGCGTCATCGGGCAGTACCTGCCGTAGCGGCAGCCCGGATACGCGGGGCAGTCAGTCCTCGTTGCCTTCCGCGGACGACTGCTCCGCCGCGAGCGCCTCGTCGAGCGTCGCGTGGATCTGGAACACCTGCGTGAGCGCGGTGATGCGGAAGACCTTGAGGACCTTCTCCTGGTCGATGACGAGCCGCAGGTCACCGCCGGTCGTGCGGGCACGCTTGAGCGCGCCGACGAGGACGCCCAGGCCGGTGGAGTCCATGAACGGGACGCCGGTCAGGTCGACGACCAGGTGGACCGGGCCGGCCTCCTGGAGCACGGCGAGCTCCTCGCGCAGCTCGGGCGCCGTGTAGACGTCGATCTCCCCCACGACGTTCAGGACCGTGCGGTCGCCGACGCGCCGGCTGGTGACGGACACCTCCACAGGAGCCTCCTCAGGCATGCGGGCGCGAGCCGCCCGCCGGTCCATTAGATCAAAGGCAGGGCTCCGGCACCCGGGGACGACCCCGGCGGGTCAGGAGGCGGAGACGGCCGGGTGCACGACGACGTGGTCGTGCACGCCCATCTGCGCGAGGTTCTCGCGGAAGGCTGCCATGACCTCGGGCGTGAGCACGTCCGGGTCGACCACGGTACGGACCTGCAGGTCCACGCCCGCGTCGAGGCACAGCCGCAGGCTCGCGTAGGCCTTGTGCGCGCTGGCGCCGACGCCGGTGATCGCGCGGTACAGGGTCGCGGGGGCCTTGACCTCGAGCACGACGCGGTCCGCGAGGGAGAGCACCGCGGCGAGCCGCTGCGGGTACGAGCCCGACGTGTGCAGGCCGACGGGAAGGCCGAGCGCGCGCACCTGCTCCATCGCGTCGGCGAGGCCGTCCTGCCGGGTGGGCTCGCCGCCGGAGAACACGACGCCCTCGAGCCCGCTGCGGGAGCGGACGAGGATGTCGCGCACCTGCCGCCACGACACGGCGCCCGGGACCAGGGGGTCGCGCAGGTCGGGCGTGTCGCACGACGTGCAGGACCACGGGCAACCCTGGAGGAGGACGGTGAGCACGGTCCGGCCGGGCCAGTCGTCGGCGGCGGTCGCCGTCCAGCGGTTGATCTTGAGCGTGTCGGCGGACCACAGCACCTCGGGCGGGATCGCGTGCAGCGATGTCGGCGACATGGTCGGTCCCCTCGTTGACGAACCCGGCGGATGACGCCAGGCCGGTGTCGGCGCGAATGCTCGGCCGGTTCCAGTCTCGGTTCCGCGCCCCCGCGTGCCTTCGGACCTACGTCCCTCAACTGTGCCGAACCGGTCGTGCGCCGCGTGGGCGTCGGCGGCCGGTGCGAGGATCGACGCGTGCCCGACCTCCTCGACGTGCTCCTGGCAGGGGGCCGACGCTCGGACCGGGTGACGCACGTCGAGCACCTGCCGCCGCGCGAGGGCGTGATGGCCGACTGGCCCGCCTGGGCCGACCCCGACCTGGTCGCCGGTTATGGCGCCCTCGGAGTCGCACGCCCCTGGCGGCACCAGGTGACCGCAGCCGACGCCGCGTGGTCGGGTCGGCACACCGTGCTGGCGACGTCGACGGGGTCGGGCAAGTCGCTCGCGTTCTGGCTGCCGGCGCTCTCGGCCGTCCGGCGGGGCGGGACCGGTGACCTCGCCGCCGCGGGCAGGATCGAGTCGGTGCGGCGACGTCCGGCGGTGCTGTACCTCAGCCCCACGAAGGCGCTGGCGGGTGACCAGCTCGCCGGGCTCGAACGGCTGCTCGTGGCGTCGGGCGCGCGGGACGTGCGGGTCGCGACCTGCGACGGCGACACCCCGCGCGACGAGCGTCGGTGGGTGCGCGAGCACGCCGACGTCGTCCTGACGAACCCGGACTTCCTCCACGCGTCGATGCTGCCGTCGCACGGGTCGTGGTCCCGGTTCCTGTCGTCGCTCACGCACGTCGTGCTCGACGAGTGCCACGCGTTCCGTGGTGTCTTCGGGGCGCACGTCGCGCTCGTCCTGCGCCGGCTGCTGCGCCTGGCGGCGGCGTACGGGGCGTCCCCGGTGGCGGTGCTCGCATCGGCGACGACGTCCGACCCGGCCGCGAGCGCGGCCCGCATGCTCGGAGTCGCAGCCGCCGAGGTGCACGCGGTGACGACGGACACCTCCCCGGCCGGGCGCAAGACGGTCGTGCTGTGGCAGC
>JAEZBT010000127.1 GCA_023426865.1 Actinomycetes bacterium | reverse complement strand
GCGTGGCAGGTGGCCAGCGCCGCGATGCCCGGGTTGCCGGGGGCCGCGTGCAGCTCCGGCGGGACGGCGTCGGGGCCGGTCGAACCGGCGCCTCCGGCGAGCGCGGTCACGACGGCGTGCTCACGCGCACCGGACCCGATGACGAGGATCTTCACGGGCGGTCAGCCTAGCGAGCCCCGCGGGCCCACGACCGGAAGGCCCACGTCACGTCTCGTGTGGAACGAAGCTGCCGTGATTCGACCTCGAGTGGAACGTTGTGCTCCCGTTTCGTTCCACTCGACGGGGAGGGCGTCCCGGGTCACGCTCAGCCGAGCAGGTCGTGGCGGACGATCGTCGCGTCGCGGCCCGGGCCCACGCCGATGGCCGACACCCGGGTGCCGCTCATCTCCTCCAGTGCGAGGACGTACTGCTGAGCCGTGGCCGGCAGCTCCTCGAAGGTCCGGCAGTGCGAGATGTCCTCCCGCCAGCCGTCGAGCTCCTCGTAGACCGGGGTCGCGTGGTGGAAGGCGCTCTGGTCCGCGGGCATCTCGTCGTGGCGCACGCCGTCGACGTCGTAGGCCACGCACACCGGGACCTTCTCCAGGCCGGTGAGCACGTCGAGCTTCGTGAGGACCAGGTCCGTCAGCCCGTTGATCCGCGACGAGTACCTCGCGATGACGGCGTCGTACCAGCCGCAGCGCCGCGGCCGGCCGGTGGTGACGCCGAACTCGCCGCCGGTCTTGCGCAGCCACTCGCCCGTGTCGTCGTTCAGCTCCGTGGGGAACGGGCCCTCGCCGACGCGCGTCGTGTACGCCTTGATGACGCCCACCACGCGGTCGATACGGGTCGGCCCGACGCCCGAGCCGGTGCACGCGCCGCCGGCCGTCGCGTTCGACGACGTCACGAACGGGTAGGTGCCGTGGTCGACGTCGAGCATCGTCGCCTGGCCGCCCTCGAACAGGACGTTCTTGCCGGCGTCGAGCGCGGCGTTGAGCACGAGGGGCGTGTCGGCGACCATCGGCCGGAGCCGGTCGGCGAACGACAGGAGGTGCTCGAGGGTCTCGTCCACGGTGATCGCGCGGCGGTTGTAGACCTTCACGAGCAGGTGGTTCTTCTGGTCGAGGGAGCCCTCGATCTTCTGCGCCAGGATGTGCTCGTCGAACAGGTCCTGGATGCGGATCCCCAGGCGGTTGATCTTGTCGGCGTACGCGGGCCCGATGCCGCGGCCGGTGGTGCCGATCCGGCGCTTGCCGAGGAACCGCTCGGTGACCTTGTCGATCGTCTGGTGGTACGGCGCGATGACGTGCGCCGCGGAGGAGACCAGGAGCTTCGTGGTGTCGACGCCGCGCGCCTGCACCGCGTCGAGCTCGGCGAACAGCACCGCGAGGTCCACGACCACGCCGTTGCCGATCACGGGCGTCACGCCCGGCGAGAGGATGCCGGACGGGAGGAGGTGCAGCGCGTACTTCTCCCCGTCGATGACGACGGTGTGGCCAGCGTTGTTGCCGCCGTTGTACTTGACCACGTAGTCGACGCGCGAGCCGAGCTGGTCGGTGGCCTTGCCCTTGCCCTCGTCGCCCCATTGCGCCCCGAGCACCACTACGGCTGGCATTGACGTCTCCCTCTCGCAGGCCGCGCGTCCCGCGGTCGCCGCGACGAGGTTACTCGCCCGGGTCCGGGCGCGGCCGGGGCGTCCGGACGGCGGCCGGGCGACCGGACGACGGCTCCCGCTCGACGTGCGGGCCGCGGGACCCCGGGCTACATTCGTCGCGCCCGGACCCCACCGGGTGCGCGAGGAGCCCCCGCCCATGATCGAGATCGCCACCTCCCCGACGACGACCACCATCACCGTCAGCGGGGACCTGGACCTGATGGAGCGCGAGCAGTTCCCTGAGGTCACGGCCCGGGTGACCGGCCTGCGCCGCCAGCTCCTGGTCGTCGACATGTGCCGCGTGACGTTCATGGACTCCACCGGCGCGGCGTTCCTCATCTCGCTGGCCGACGCCGGCGCCAAGCGGGGCGGCGCGACGGTGCTGCGCGGGTGCAGCGATCGCGACCTGTTCGTGCTCGAGGTCTGCGGCGCGCTCGAGCTGTTCCGGGTGGACGAGGGCCACGCCTGCCCGCCGCTGCAGATGCCCGGCCTGCCCCGGCCCGAGCTCGTCTAGCCAGCCGGGGCCCGCGGGCCTGCCGCCGCCTCGCCCGACGGCGGCCGCGAGCGGAAGTCCTGCGGCCGCACGTGCGCCCACACGAGCTTGCCCTCGCCCGACGGCCGCCACCCCCAGTCCCCGAGGCGCTCGACGATCCGCATGCCGAACCCGCCGACGCGCCCCGGGTGACCGTCGGTGCTCACCGGCGGCGCCGGGTTGGCGTCCTCGACCTCGATCCGCAGCCCGTGGCCGGTGTCGAACAGCCGGAGCACCACGTGCCCCCACCCGTGCATGACGGCGTTCGCGACCAGCTCGGAGACCACGAGCTCCGCGCTCGCCGCCCCGGGGATGCCCCACGCCTGGCACGTGCGCACGACGGCGTGCCGGGCCCGCGCGATCGACGCGGGCTCGCTCGCGAGCGACCAGCGGCGGCGGCGGGGCGCGTCGTCGTCGGTGGGGTCGGCGTCCGGGTCCGGGACACGGACCACGACGACCGCGACGTCGTCCTCGGGCGCGTCCGCGAGCCGCGACAGGAGCTCCTCGCCGATGCCCGCGGCGTCGGTCGCGCGCGTGCGGGTGCCGATCTCCGCCAGCGCCTCGAGCCCGTCGCGCAGCGTCCGGTCGCGGCGCTCGATGAGGCCGTCGGTGTAGAGCACGAGCACGTCGCCGGGGTAGAGGTGCGCGGTCGCGGAATGGCGGCCACCGGAGCCGAACCCGATGAGCGCGCCGCCCGCGCCGTCGAGCCGCGTCGCCTCCCCGGCGCCGAGCACGAGCGGCGGCAGGTGCCCCGCGCGGGAGTACCGCACGGTCCAGCCGTCGGGGTGGCGCTCGAGCGTCGCGAGCACCAGGCTCGCGGACCGCGGGATCCGCATCCCCGAGACCAGCTGGTCGACACGGTCGAGCACCGCGCCCGGGTCCGCACTGTCGAACACGTACGAGCGCACCACCGAGCGCAGCTGCCCCATGGCGGCAGCCGCCTCGACGTCGTGCCCGACGACGTCGCCGATGATCACCGCGACCAGGTCGCCGGACACCTGGAGGACGTCGTACCAGTCCCCGCCCACCTGGGCGTGGCCGGAGCTGGGGGCGTAGTAGCTCCACACGTCGAGGTCGCGGATCTCGGCCTGCTCGGGGAGCATCGCGCGCTGGAGGGTCTCGGCGAGGCGGTGCTCCCGCGCGTAGAGGCGCACGTTCTCCACGGCCATCCCGACCCGCCGCACGACCAGGTACAGCACCGTCAGCGCGTGCTCGTCGAGCCCGGCGAGCCCGACCCCCTGGCGCGGCACCGTGACCAGCGCCCCGAGCGTGCGCCGTCGTCCCTGCACCGCGTGCACGACGACCGTGCGGGGCCCGCGCTCGCCCGCCGGCACCATCGGACCGAGGCGGCGCGCGAGGGCCCGGGTCGCCGGGCCGGCCGGCTCCTCGCCCGTGTCGAGGTCGAGCTCGAGCGGACCGTCGACCGCGCCGTCGAGCAGGTCCTGCACCGGGTCGTGACCCGCACCGGCGGCCCGGCCGTCCCCGTCGGTGCCCGACCGGCGCGCGGCCACCGAGGTGTGGTGGTGGACGGAGTCGATCGCGTCGACGGCCCGCAGGCCGCCGTCGTCGAGGAAGAAGGCCGCCCACGCGACGACGTCGGGCCGCAGGAGGGCGGCGATCTCTCGCAGGACGTACGGGTCGTCGAGGTCGGACAGCAGGTCGGAGACCTGGGAGACCAGGGCGAGGCCTGCCCGGGCCCGCCGCTCGGTCTCGATCGACTCCTGCTGCGCCGCCGAGTGCCGCACCTGCTCGGTCACGTCCACCTGCACGCCCACCCAGTGCGTGACCGCGCCGTCCTCGCCGTGGACCGGCGAGACCGAGACCTGGTTCCAGAAGGGCACGCCGTCCTTGCGGTAGTTGAGGACGGTGACGGTAGCGGCGCGGCCGGCCCGCACGGCCTCGCCGATCCGCCGGGCGTCGACCAGGTCGGTCCCGGGTCCGTGCAGGAGCGCAGGCCCCCGGCCGACGACCTCGGCGAGGGTGTAGCCGGTCGTGCGCGTGAAGGCGTCGTTCACCCAGACGATCGGGGTGCCCGGGGCCACGCGGGTGATGACGAACGAGACGTCGGTCGACTGCAGTGCGCGGTCACGGACCTCGGCGAGGGGATCCGGGCCTCGATTGACCACCACCACCTCCGATCGTCTAGCGTTCGACCAGACGCCTCCCGGGCTGTCGTCCCCGTCCCCTGCGACGACGGGGCGGACTTGACCCGGCGATTCGAGGGGGAAGCGACGTGCGAGACGGTAACAAACCGACAGCCGGTGACGACACGTCGGCGCCCGGCGGCACCACTGCCGACGCGCCCCCGTCCACGCAGGCTGTCACACCCGAGGGCGCCGCGCCCGTCGAGATGCTCGACGCACCCGGCCTGCCCGACGCGCCCGCAGAGCCGGCCTCCGTCCACGTCATCGTCATGCGCGACCGGACGCGGATCGTCGTCTCGGGCGAGGTCGACGCCGACCTGTCCGGCGACCTCCTCGAGGCGACCGCCGACGCCGAGGCGACCGGCCTGCCGATCGAGGTCGACGCGCAGCACGTGACGTTCATGGACTCGTCCGGGATCGCGTTCCTGGCGCGGCTCGCCTCGCGCAGCGCCGAACGGGTGCGCGTGCTGCACGCCCCCGAGGCCGTGCGATTCCTGCTCGAGGTCACGAAGATCGGCGAGCTCCTCGAGCTGGTCGACGAGTCGGTCGGCGAGCCGGACGACACGACGCCTGCGGACGTCACGCCGGACCACGACCTGCCGACGATCCCCCGGCCCACGCCGCCCGACGTCGTCGCCTGACGCTCCCAGGAGGACGCGGCCGCCGGCCACGTCCGGCCCGGTACGCCCCGCAGACACGGACGGGGGGCCGCCCCCCCCCGGGCGCGGGGGCCCGGGGG
>JAEZBT010000108.1 GCA_023426865.1 Actinomycetes bacterium | reverse complement strand
CCCGGGCGCGCCCCCGACGGCCGTCGGCTGCGCGTGCCCGCGCGTCGAGGCGGGGAACCGGTCGCGGTCCAGGTGCGGGTCGTCGACCCCGACGAGCGCCACGTTCAGCGCGTCGTCGCCCTCTCCGAGCACGACGACGTCGCGCCGGTTGGTCAGGTCCTTCCAGCCCGCGGACCGGAAGACCGCCGTCATCTCCTCGAAGGGCAGGAGCCGCGGCGCGGGCTCCTCCTGCCGCGCATCGGCCAGGAGGTAGCGCGCGGGGTTCTTCGGCCGCGGGGCGAAGTAGTCGTTCGAGCCCAGGACGAACACGCCCGGCCGGTCGAGCAGCGGGGCGTACGCGTGCAGCAGCGCCGGGAGCGCGTCGGGGTGCGCGATGTTGTCGCCCGTCGTCACCACCAGGTGCGGGTCCAGGGCCTCGAGCGAGCGGATCCACTCGATCTTGCGGTCCTGGGTGGGCACCAGGTGCACGTCGGACAGGTGCAGCACACGGACCTCGGGAGCGCCGTCGGGCAGGACGGGCACCACGAAGCGCCGCAGCGTGAACCAGCGGACCTCGACGACCGCCGCGTAGGCGAGCGCGGCCGCGCCCGCCAGCGCCGCGCCGCCCACGAGGGAGCGGAACGGCACTACGGGTTACCCCCGGGCGGGTCCGGCGGGTCGATGACGATCGGCTCCGGCCCCGCGGACGGGAAGACCACGATGGACGACCCGCGCGTGACCTTGGCGCCGGTGTTCGGCTCGGTGCCGGCGGTCAGCCCTGCGGGCACGTTCCTGGAGTAGAGCGGCCCGCCGACGACCGGGTTGAACCCGGCCTCCTTCAGCGTGCGCACGGCCTCGTCGATCGACATGCCGCTCACCGACGGCACGGCGACCTGGATGCCCGTGAGGTACTGGCGCGGGGGCTCGGCGAAGCCGACGGCCGGGTACGGCGCCAGGGCGCGGATCATGAAGCGCTTCCACGTCGGGCCGGCGATGGTCGAGCCGTACACGTTGCGGCGCGTCACGCCGTTGATCGGGATGCCCTGCATCGGCTTGGTCTCGTCCGGGAAGCCGACCCACACCGCGGTGGAGATCTGCGGCGTGTAGCCGACGAACCAGGTGTGCTCGTTCTCCGACGTCGTGCCGGTCTTGCCTGCGGCCACGCGGCCGGGGATCGCGCCGATGGGGCGGCCGGTACCGGACCACACCTGGCTGAGCGCGTGGTTCATCCCGGCGGCGAGGCCCGGGTCGAGCGCCTGACGGCAGTTCGCCGACGGGATCGGCAGCTGGTCGCCCGCCCGGTTGACGATGCTGGTGATGGCGATCGGGTCACAGTAGATGCCGCCCGAGGCGAACGTCGCGAACGAGTTCGCCATCGTGAGCGGGGCGATCGCCGTGCTGCCGATGACGTTGGCGGGGATCGCGGGGTAGCTGCCCTCGCCGGACTGGCCGCCGGGAAGGTGCACGCCGATCTCCGCCGCGCCGTTCATGATGTCGCAGAGGTCGAGCTGGCTCGCCATGTCGGCGTAGCCGTTGTTCACGGAGCGACGGGTCGCGTCCTGGACGGTCATGACGCCGCTGCCGCCCTCGGAGTTGCGCAGGCGCCACGGGGACGGGGAGTTGTACGGCGCGCCGCACGCGGTGAACTCGCGCTGGTCCCAGGTCCGCGGGGAGCCGTTGACCATCTCGTTCAGGCCGTGCCCGGCCTTGAACCACTGGAGCAGCGTGAACGGCTTGAAGGTCGAGCCAGGCGGGAAACCGGTCGAGGCGCCGTAGGCGAAGTCGGTGTTGTAGTTGACCGAGGTCTCGCCGGGGCCGACCGTCGTCGTGTTGTTGTAGGCGCGGTTCTGCGCCATCGCCAGGATCCTGCCGGTCCCCGGCTCGACGGCGACGAGCGACGACCCGACCCCGGACGGGTCCAGCACCGGCACGCCGGCCTGGACCTCCTCGTTCGCGGCGACCTGCATGCCGACGTCGAGCGTCGTCGTGATCGTCAGGCCGCCCTCGTTGAGGAGGCGACCGCGCTCCGCGCGCGTCTCGCCGAAGATCGGGTCGTTGCTGATGACCTTCGTGACGTAGTCGCAGAAGTACCCGGCGCCACCGACCGCGTTCGCGGCCATGCACGTGAACTTCGGCTGCCCGATGACGAGGGTGTCCGCGATCGGCGTCGCCTTGCCGGCGGTGTACTCCTCCGTCGTGATCATGCCGAGCTCGTGCATGCGGCTCAGCACGACGTTGCGCCGCTCCTGCGACTCCTCGGGGTTGCGCGTGGGGTCGTAGTTGCCCGGCTCCCGCGTGATGCCCGCGATGGTCGCGGCCTGGAGGTACGTCAGCTGCGAGGCGGGGACGGAGAAGTAGTACTGCGCGGCGGCCTCGACGCCGTACACGGAGAGGCCGAACTGCGCGATGTTCATGTACGCCTCGAGGATCTGGTCCTTGGTCCACCGCTGCTCGAGCGCGATGGCCATCTTGGCCTCGGCGAGCTTGCGGGCGTAGCCCTCCGTGCCCTCGTTCGCGGTCGCCGCCTCGATCGCGGCGGCGCGCTCCTCGTCGGTCGCCTCCTGGAGGGCGGCCTGGAGCAGCACGTTCTTCACGTACTGCTGGGTGAGCGTCGAACCACCCTGGTTGCTGTCGGTCGTGACGTTCTGCACGAGCGCGCGCATCATGCCGCGGGGGTCGATGGCGCCGTGCTCGTAGAAGCGGTGGTCCTCGATGGCGACGACGGCGTCGCGCATCGGCTGAGACATCTGGTCGAGCGGCACGACGATCCGGTTCTGCGAGAAGAACTCGGCGAGCAGCGTGCCGTCCGCGGCGAGGATGACGGACTTCTGGGACAGCGGCGGGGAGTCCAGCTCCTCCGGCAGGTCGTCGAAGAGCCGCACCGCCGTGTTGGTGACGGTGCTGGTCGCGGCGGCCGCCGGCATCACGAGGCCTGCGGCGAGCACGCCGGCGAGGCCGGACATGAGGGCGAACGCGAGGAGCAGCCCGAGCACCTGGGCAGCCGTGATCCGGCGCCCGGGACCCGAGCGGACAGAGGACACCATGCTGCTCAGGGTACGGGAGCACCCACGCCGCGCGGCACGGGAGGTCACCTGCGGAGGTGGAGATCCTGTGCACGAACCGGACGATCTCGGCCCACGAGCGGGTGAAGGGTCGGAAGGTCCCTGGACCGACAGATCACGATCCGGAAGGATTGCGGCCGTAGTGGCCGAATCCGTCGGGATCCACCCTCCGTCCCAACGGGAATCGACCCGAACGGCCCATGGGAGCGTGTCCATCCGTCGCCTACAGTGGGATGGCCGTGCGTGAGAGGAGGGTCTGGTGGCTGATCAGCACTGGACCGCATACGGGGCGTGCTCCAGCGCACCCCCCGATGACCTGTTCGTCGAGGGTGCTGCACAGCGGTCCGCCCGCGAGGTCTGCATCGCCTGCCCGGTGCGCATCGACTGTCTGATCGACGCGCTCGACCACCACATCCTCTTCGGCGTGTGGGGCGGCATGACCGAGCGCGAGCGGCGCGCGCTGCTGCGCCGCTACCCCGACGTCTCCTCGTGGCGGGACGTCATCGAAGCCGACCCCGAGCTCGTCTCCTGGCCCGGCGGGTACCGCGTCGGACGGGGCCGTCGGGCGCTTGCGCGGCAGGAGGTCGGCGGCCGCTAGCCTGGCGGGCATGACTCGCTGGGAGTACGCCACCGTCCCGCTCATCGTCCACGCCACCAAGGCGATCCTCGACCAGTGGGGCGCGGACGGCTGGGAGCTCGTGCAGGTGATCCCAGGGCCCGACGGCGCCGGTCTCGTCGCCTACCTCAAGCGCCCGCTGGCCGGGTGAGTCCGCGATGAGCATCGGGCACCGCCTCACGGAGCTCGGCATCACCCTGCCGAGCGTGGCCGCGCCCCTCGCGGCGTACGTCCCCGCGGTCCGGACCGGCGCCTACGTCTGGACCTCCGGGCAGCTGCCGCTCGTCGACGGCGCGCTGCCCGTGACCGGCAAGGTCGGCGACGGTCCCGGTCTCGTCGCGCCCGACGTCGCCGCCGGCCTCGCGCGGACCGCCGCGCTCAACGCCTTGGCCGCCGTCGCCGAGCAGGCCGGCAGCCTGGACCGGGTCCAGCGCGTGGTGAAGGTCGTGGGCTTCGTGGCCTCCGACCCCTCGTTCACCGGGCAGCCGGCCGTCGTCAACGGCGCGAGCGAGCTGCTCGGGCAGGTGTTCGGCGAGGCCGGGCTGCACGCGCGGAGCGCGGTCGGCGTCGCCGTCCTGCCGATGGACGCCCCGGTCGAGATCGAGCTGGTCGTCGAGCTCAGCTGAGCCCGCGGCCGGGGGCGTCCGGCGGGCCGCCGGCTCAGCGTGCCCGGCGCTCCAGCCGCTGCATGTCCAGCAGCACGACGGCGCGGCCCTCGCGCCGCACCCAGCCTCGCGCGGTGAAGTCGGCGAGCGCCTTGTTCACCGTCTCGCGGGAGGCCCCGACGAGCTGGGCGAGCTCCTCCTGCGTGAGGTCGTGGGCGACCCGCAGGCCGTCCTCGACCGGCTGGCCGAACCGCGTCGACAGGTCCAGCAGCGCCTTGGCGACCCGGCCCGGGACGTCGGAGAAGACGAGGTCGGCGAGCGCCTCGTTCGTGCGGCGCAGGCGACGCGCGAGCGCCTCGAGCAGGTGCTTGGCGACGGCGGGGTAGCGCTCGAGCCAGCTGATCAGCTCGTCGTGCGCGAGCTCGAGCAGCCGCGCGTCGGCGACTGCGGTCGCGCTGGCCGTGCGGGGGCCCGGGTCGAAGAGCGACAGCTCGCCGAACATCTCGCCCGGCCCGAGGATCGACAGGAGGTTCTCGCGGCCGTCCGCCGAGCGCCGGCCGAGCTTGAGCTTGCCGTCTGCGATGACGTAGAGCCGGTCGCCCGGCTCGCCCTCGTGGAAGAGCACCTGCCCGCGGGGCAGGTCGACGCGCGACATCGAGGCGAGCAGCGCGCGCGCGGCCTCCTCATCGATCCCCGCGAAGAGCGGGGCTGACAGCACGACGTCGTCCACGTCCTCGTCCCTGGTCGGCACAGCGGCGCGGGAAGCGCGCCGACAACCATCCTGCCTCATGCCCGTGAGGTCAGCGAGCGTCCCGGTGGTGGCGGACGGTGGTGGTGGCGAAGGTGTCGATGATCTGCTGCGTCGAGGTCTCGAGGGCCGCGTCGACGTGGGCCTCGTATGCCGCGAGAAGGGCGTCCAGCGTGCGCAGGCGCTGCATCAGCTCGACCTGGTCACCGGAGTCCGCGGCGCGCACGGCGTCGAGGAGCTCCTGGGGGTGCGGCAGGCCCATCTGCGCCTCGGGCAGGATGTCCCAGCTCATCGCGCCGAGGGTGTCCGGCGGCGCGTAGGACGCGACGGCGAGGTCGAGCCGGGCTCGCAGGAGCCGGCGCCAGCGCATCAGCTGGCCCTTCTCCGCGCGGAGCGCACGGCGGGCGGCGCGGGCCGCGTGACCGTGCGTCGCGCTCCGCGCCCTCACCTGGGCCGTTGACATCCCGTCAGTGCTCCTTGAGCTCGCCGTTCGCCGCGCGGCGTGCCGGCGCCGCTCTCACCTGCACTTTCGGGAACGGGAGTTGCGCACTTGAGCGCGCAAACCAAGCTTCACCCCTTCGGCTCAAGGGTGAAAGGTGTCCATTCACCCCCTCGGCCTAACGTTCTCGAAACATCGTGTGGGAGCGCAGCCACCGGCGGCGGACGTGTGCGGCCCCGCGTCGGACCCGACGCCTAGGCTGACGGGCGTGGAGACCCCCCTCGCCCGGACGCGCCGCGCCCGCCGGATCAACCGTGTCCTCGCCGAGCGGTACCCCGACGCCGTCATCGAGCTCGACTTCACGTCACCGCTCGAGCTGCTGGTCGCCACGATCCTGTCGGCGCAGTCGACGGACGTCCGTGTCAACCAGGTGACGCCGGCGCTCTTCGCCCGCTACCCCGACGCCGCCGCCTACGCGGTGGCCGACCGGGCCGAGCTCGAGGAGCTCATCAAGCCGACGGGCTTCTTCCGGGCCAAGACCTCCTCGCTCATCGGACTCGGCCAGGCGCTGGTGGAGCGCTACGGCGGCGAGGTCCCGTCGCGCATGAAGGACCTGGTCACGCTGCCCGGGGTCGGGCGCAAGACGGCGAACGTCGTGCTCGGCAACGCGTTCGGGGTGCCCGGGCTTCCCGTCGACACCCACGTCCTGCGTGTCACCGCCCGCCTGGGCCTGGTCGAGCCCGAGGGCGACCCCGTGGCGGTGGAGGCCGAGCTCTGCGCGATGGTCGAGAAGCGTGAGTGGACCATGTTCAGCCACCGTGTGATCCTCCACGGCCGCCGCACCTGCCACGCCCGGCGGCCCGCGTGCGGGGCGTGCGCCGTCGCGAGCCTGTGCCCGGCGTACGGCCTCGGGGAGACCGACCCCGCGGCCGCCGCGAAGCTGGTCAAGACGGGGGCCGCGCGCGTCTCCGGCCCGGGGT
>JAEZBT010000103.1 GCA_023426865.1 Actinomycetes bacterium | reverse complement strand
GCCCCGGGCCGGGCCGCACAGCGGCGCCGCCGCGGTCGGTGGCTGCGTCGGGTGCTCTTCGAGGCCGGCACCGGTCCGGCCATCGCGATCATCGGCGTCGCCATCGGTGCGATCGCGCTGGTCACCTTCCGCGTCGCCGGCCAGACGCCCGTCGTCTTCCACGCGTTCTACGTGCCCGTGGTCGTGGCGGCGAACCGCTTCCGGTGGCGCGGGGCCGTGGTGGCGGGCGTGGTCTGCGGGCTCCTGGCGGGACCGCTGCGGCCCGTGAACGACGACGCCGGCGACGCCCAGCAGACGTGGGCCTGGGTCTTCCGCATCGTGATGTTCTGCCTGCTCGGGCTCGTGGTGGCCTGGTTCTCCCGTGAGTCGTCGAGCTCCCTGGCGGCCATGATCCGCGAGCAGGGCGACGCCCGCGCGCTGCGCACCGCCCTCAAGCGGGAGGAGCTGCACGCCCACTACCAGCCGATCGTCGACCTCACGACCGGCGACGTCGTCGGCTTCGAGGCGCTGTGCCGCTGGACGCACGCCGTCGAGGGGCCTATCCCGCCGTCGGAGTTCATCCCGCTCGCCGAGCGCACGGGCGTCATCGTGCCGTTGGGCAGGTACGTGCTCCGCCGTGCCGCGTCGCAGGCGGCCTCCTGGCACGCCTCGGGCGCCGGGCACCTGATGGTGACCGTGAACGTCTCCGCGGAACAGCTCAGCCGGACAGACCTCATGGACGACGTCGCCGCGGCCCTCCGCACGTCCGGGCTCCCGGCGTCCGCGATGTGCCTGGAGATCACCGAGACCGCCCTGATCAAGGACCCCGTGACGGCCATGGTGAACATGCGCGCCGCGCACGAGCTCGGCGTGCTCGTCGCGCTGGACGACTTCGGCACCGGCCACTCGTCGCTCGCGTACCTCAAGGACTTCCCCGTCGACATCATCAAGATCGACAAGTCCTTCGTCGACAACGTCGACGTCGACCCGAACGCCTCGGCGCTCGTCGTCGCCGTCGTCGAGCTGGCGCACGCGCTCGGGGCCACGACGGTCGCCGAGGGGATCGAGCGCGCCTCGCAGCGCGAGTCCCTGCGCCTGCTCGGCTGCGACAAGGGCCAGGGCTACCTGCTCGGCAGGCCAGGCCCGCCCGACGCCGCCATCTGGTGACGGGCCGGCCGGCCGCCGCGGAGCCCGCGCGCGCCGCTAGGGTCGCGGCGTGGTGGAGGAGAGGATCGCGCGGCCCACGCTCGTCCTGATGGTGGGCCTGCCCGGGACCGGGAAGACGACGGTCGCGCGGCAGCTCGAGGCCGCCGGCGCACTGCGGCTCACCAAGGACGAGTGGGTGAAGGCGCTGTACGGCCAGGCGAACCCGCCGGACGCGACGGCGGTGATCGAGGGTCGGCTCATCGCCATCGCGCTGCGCGCGCTCGAGCTGGGCATCGACGTCGTCGTGGACTTCGGCCTGTGGAGCAAGGACGAGCGCACGGCCCTGCGGCAGGCGGCCGCGGACGTCGGCGCGCGCGCCGAGCTCCGCTACCTCGAGCTGGAACCCGCTGAGCAGCGGCGACGCCTGGACCGCCGGCATGCCGATGTGCCGCACACGACCTGGCACATGTCCGACGACGAGCTCGCGGGCTGGGCCGCGCGCTTCACCCCGCCGACGCCCGGCGAGGCCGATGGCAGCGAGCCCCTCGACGACCCGCCGGCAGGGTTCGCCACCTGGGCGCAGTGGCGCGACCACCGCTGGCCGCCGACCGTCGCCTAACCGGCCCCGCCCGCCTCGCCCGCGCGAAGGATCGCCAGGTCACGCCTGATGTAGCGCAGGTGCGCCCACTCCTCCTCGAGGATCACGCGCACGCAGTCGCCGACCGTCGGCCGCCAGTCGTCGCCGCCGCCCCACGGGTCCGCCCGCTCCTCGGCGAGCAGCTCCGGTGTCACCTCGGCCAGGAAGTCCGTGACCAGCTGCTGCCGCTCGGCCCGCACGGCGAGGATCTCGTCGTACGTCGGCGGCTCGGTGCGGAACACGGACATGTCGAAGCCCGCCTCGGCGGCCCCGGTGAAGATCTGCCCGATCTCGTGGAAAGGCTGCTCGATCCGCCAGATCGCGCCGCGCAGCCACGTGTCCGTCGCCAGCACCAGGTGCCGCAGCGTCTGGGCCAGCGACCACTCGTCCTCGACGTGCGCGTCCACGAGCTCCGGCGGGGTGTCCGCGACCGTCGTCGCCCACGCGGCCTGGACGGCGACCCAGCCCTCGCGCAGGCCCTCCGGCGTCTGCGCCTTCTGCAGCTCGCGGCCCGGGAAGAGCCGGTTGAGCTCGGCGTCCACCAGCGGCACGACGTCGACCCCGTTCACCAGCAGTGTCCCGAGGAACAGGTCGTGGCTGTCGATGTCGAGCCCGTCCACGTCGACGGCGCGCATCGTCACGCCGCTCACGTCCGAGAACCGCAGGGTCGCCCCCTTGAAGCTGGCCCTGACGAACGACGCGCCCTCGAACTCGTTCGTGCGGAAGTAGGTCGTCATCGCGCAATCATTGACCCTGCCTCCGACGATGGAAAGGTCCCCCTTCGGGAGTACCCCGGGCGGGGGAGAACACCGCTTTCCGATGACCTCGGACCCGACCCTGGGAGGTTCCGCCGGCCCACGCCCGGCGGCGAGGCTGAAGGCATGTCGCAGGCCCTCCTCGCCCCGCCCCCGGTCGTGATCCGACCCCTCGGCGCCCAGGACGTCGGTCGCGCCGCGTCGCCCGACACCGGGCTGCCCTTCGCCCGGCAGCAGGCGGTGACCCCCGGCGGGTGGCTCGCCGGGCTCGTCTTCGGTCTGGTCTGCCTCGGGGCCGGCGTCGTGATGGTGGTGGCCTGCGTCCTTGCCGCCCTAGCGCTGACGGTCGTCGCGCTCGTCCGGCGCGGCCGGACGGTCAGCGCCGGGCGTCGCCCGTCCTGGCCAGCCCGCACTCGTAGGCGATGATCACGGCCTGAACGCGGTCGCGCGCCCCCAACTTGGCGAAGACGTTCCCGACGTGCGTCTTGACCGTCGTCTCCGACAGCACCAGCTCGGCCGCGATCTCGGCGTTCGACAGGCCGGCCCCGATGAGGCGCAGCACGTCCAGCTCGCGCGGGGTGAGCGCGCCGAGCCGGGGGTCCGGACCGCCGTCCGCCGGCACGTCCCCCGACGTCGGCAGATGGGGCGCGAACAGGTCCAGCATGCGGCGCAGCACCCGCGGCGCGACGACGGCGGTGCCCGCCGCGACCGTGCGGATCGCGTCGACGAGGTCCTCGGGGCGGGCCGTCTTCAGCAGGAAGCCGCTCGCCCCGGCCCGGAGCGCCGCGAACGCGAGGTCGTCGACGTCGAACGTCGTGAGCACCAGTACCCGCGACCCGGGGTGCTCCGCGACGATGCGCCGCGTCGCCTCGATGCCGTCCACCCCGGGCATCCGGATGTCCATGAGCACGACGTCGGGCGCGAGCGCCGCCACCTGCTCGAGCGCGACGCGGCCGTCGCCGGCCTCGCCGACCACCACCAGGTCCGGCTCGGACTCGATGACCAGCCGGAACCCGACGCGGACCAGCGCCTGGTCGTCCACGAGCAGCACCGTCGTCATGAAGGTGTCCCTTCTCCCTCGCTCGGTCCATCGCCCGGGCACGGCAGCACCGCGCGCACCTGCCAGCCCCCCTCCGGTCGCGGCCCGGCCACGACCTGCCCCCCGAGCAGGGCCGCCCGCTCGCGCATCCCGATGACGCCGCGCCCCGTACCGGCGCCCGGACCGGGACGGGTGCCACCGGCGTCGAGCACCTCGACCTCGACGGCCGTCGTCGTGCGCCGCACCCGGACCTCCGCCGACGGCGTGCCCGCCGCGTGGCGCAGCACGTTGGTCAGGGCCTCGCCGAGGATGCGCAGGACGGCGAGCCGCACCGAGGTGTCGTCGGGCAGCGCGGTGTCCAGGCCCGTCGCGCGCACCTGCACGCCGGCGGCGCGGAAGCGCTCGACGAGCGTGGTCAGGTCGACCTCCGTGGGAGCGCTGCGCAGGTCGTCGTCGTCGCCCGCGGGGCCGAGCGCCCCCAGGACGCCCTGCATGTCCGCCAGCGCCGAGCGTCCCGTGCGCGCGATCTGGCGGACGGCGTCGCGGGAGCTCGCCGGCGCCCGCTCGAACGCGGCGTCGGCGCCGTCGGCCAGGG
>JAEZBT010000082.1 GCA_023426865.1 Actinomycetes bacterium | reverse complement strand
CGCGGGCCTCGGCGAGCAGACGGCGTGCCTCGGCCGGGTCGTCGTCCAGCCGGCGTTGGGCGGTGGACAGGTCCATCCCGAGCCGCACGAGCCGCTGCTGCGGCCCGTCGTGGATGTCCCGCTCGAGCCGGCGCAGCGACGCCGTCTCGGCTGCGGCGGCGGCCGCCCGACGCGCCGTCAGGTCGGACACCTGGGCCTGCAGCGCCCGCCGTGAGGAGCCCGTCAGGAGCCACCGGGCCGAGAGCTCGTGCAGGCCGACGCACCAGCGCAGGACCGGCGCCAGGCTCAGCGCGAAGACCGCGCCGAGGACGAGGTTGACCTGCGCGTCGGACACGGGCAGGGACAGCAGGTCGGCCAGGCCGCTGTTGTCCTCGGGCAGCCACCGCTCCCAGAACCAGTAGGTCAGCCCCCCCGCGATCCCCGCCCACCAGGTGACCAGGACCGACCACGTGAACGTGGAGACGACGAGCGCGAGGATGCCGTGCAGGACCGCTGCCCAGCGCTTCGGGTCGGCCAGGCGCTGCAGCTGGGCGCGCAGGCCGACGCCCGGCACCGGCGCGTACACGATCGGCGCGAGCACCGTGCCGCGGGCCGCCAGGCGTGCCCGCTCCAGCTTCTCGAAGCCCACGGCCATGCCCAGCGTGGCGGCCCCGACCGGGACCCCCACCCAGATCACCACGAGCCCCAGGGCGAGCGAGACGCCCGTGACCAGCAGCACGAACGACGTGAGCGCGATGGGGAACGTGAGGAACAGGTACGCGGAGTCCCGCCCGACCTGGCCGAGGACGTCCGCGAGCGGGCGGCCGTAGAGCATCGGACCGACCGGGGCGACGGGGTCGGGTGCGGGACCGGGCGACCCGTCGACGTCGTCGGGCGGCAGGGGGGTGTGCGTGGTGTCAGGCATCGAGGTCATGCACCGATCGTCGCGACGGGCGCGCGCCGGATCGATCCGGCGGGCTGGCCGATCCAGGGTAGGGCCAGCCCTACCCCGGAGCGGTGCGGACCGGGGTCCGCCGGCGCTCCGGCACGGTGGCGGCCGGGTCTGGCGGACACATCGCGGACACGTGCCCCCACTAGACTCGCGGCCATGTCCACCATCTCCCGCGAGGAGGTCGCGCGCCTTGCCGGGCTCGCGCGGATCGACCTCACCGACGCCGAGCTGACGCGCCTGGCGACCGAGCTCGACGTCATCGTCGAGGCCGTCGCGACCGTGAGCCGGGTCGCCACCGCCGACGTCCCGGCGACGAGCCACCCGCTGCCGCTTGTCAACGTGATGCGGCCGGACGTCGTCACCCCGCCGCTGACGGCCGACCAGGCCCTGGCCGCCGCGCCGTCGGCCGAGGAGGGGCGCTTCGCCGTCCCGCAGATCCTGGGGGAGGACGCGTGAGCGACCTGACGAGACTCAGCGCCGCCACCCTCGCCGAGCGGCTCGCCGCGGGCGACGTCTCGAGCGTCGAGGCGACGCGCGCGCACCTGGACCGGATCGCCGCAGTGGACGGCGCGGTCCACGCGTTCCTGCACGTCAGCGCCGACGAGGCGCTCGCGACCGCCGCCGACGTCGACGTGCGTCGGGCCGCGGGGGAGCAGCTGCACCCGCTGGCGGGCGTCCCGATCGCCGTCAAGGACGTCGTGGTGACCAAGGGCCTGCCGACGACCGCCGGCTCGCGGATCCTCGAGGGCTGGGTGCCGCCGTACGACGCCACCCTCGTCGAGCGCATCAAGGCGGCCGGCCTGCCGATCCTCGGCAAGACCAACATGGACGAGTTCGCGATGGGCTCCTCCACGGAGCACTCGGCCTACGGCGACACGCACAACCCCTGGGACCTCGACCGGATCCCGGGCGGCTCGGGCGGTGGCAGCGCCGCGGCGGTGGCCGCGTACGAGGCGCCGCTGGCCATCGGCACGGACACCGGCGGCTCGATCCGTCAGCCGGCTGCCGTGACCGGCACTGTCGGCACCAAGCCGACCTACGGCGGCGTCTCCCGCTACGGCCTCATCGCGATGGCGTCCTCGCTGGACCAGGCCGGCCCGGTGACCCGCACGGTCCTCGACGCGGCGCTCCTGCACGCGCTCATCGGCGGGCACGACCCGCGCGACTCGACTTCCCTGCCGGACCCGCTGCCCGACCTCGTCGGCGCGGCGCGTCAGGGCGCCTCCGGCGATCTGACCGGCGTGCGCCTCGGCGTCGTCCGCGAGCTCGGCGGCGAGGGGTACCAGCCCGGCGTGCGCGAGCGGTTCGAGGAGTCCCTCGAGGTGCTCCAGGCCGCGGGTGCCGACATCGTCGAGGTGAGCTGCCCGAACTTCGCCTACGCGCTCGCCGCCTACTACCTGATCATGCCGAGCGAGGCGTCGAGCAACCTCGCGAAGTTCGACGGCATGCGCTACGGCCTGCGGGTCGAGCCGACCGACGGCCCCGTGACGGCCGAGCGGGTCATGGCCGCGACGCGGGGCCGGGGCTTCGGCGACGAGGTCAAGCGCCGCGTCATCCTCGGCACGTACGCGCTGTCCGCGGGCTACTACGACGCCTACTACGGCAGCGCGCAGAAGGTCCGCACGCTGGTGCAGCGCGACTTCGCGGCCGCGTTCGAGCAGGCCGACGTCCTGGTCTCGCCGACGGCGCCGACGACGGCCTTCCGCCTCGGCGAGAAGCTCGACGACCCCATGGCCATGTACCTCAACGACGTCGCCACGATCCCGGCCAACCTCGCCGGCGTGCCCGGCCTGTCGGTGCCGAACGGCCTGGACGGCGGCCTGCCCGTCGGGTTCCAGGTGCTCGCCCCGGCGAAGGCGGACGACCGTCTCTACCGGGTGGGTGCGGCGCTCGAGACGCTGCTCGAGGCCCGGTGGGGCGGCCCGCTGCTGGCGTCCGCCCCCGAGCTGGAGGAGATCCGATGAGCGTGCGCACCGACCTGGTCGACTACGACGACGCCACGCGACGGTACGACCCGGTCATCGGCATCGAGGTCCACGTCGAGCTCGGCACCGCGACGAAGATGTTCGACGGCGCCCCGCAGGCATTCGGCGGCGAGCCGAACACCCAGACGACGCCGGTCTCGCTCGGACTGCCGGGCTCCCTGCCGGTCGTCAACGAGAAGGCGGTGGAGTCCGCCGTCCTCATCGGCCTCGCCCTGAACTGCGAGATCGCCGAGCTCTGCCGGTTCGCGCGGAAGAACTACTTCTACCCGGACGTGCCGAAGAACTACCAGATCAGCCAGTACGACGAGCCGATCGCGCACGACGGCTGGCTGGACGTCGAGCTCGAGGACGGCACGGTCGTGCGGGTGGAGATCGAGCGCGCGCACATGGAGGAGGACGCCGGCAAGAACACGCACGTCGGCGGTGCCACCGGGCGCATCCACGGCGCGGAGTACTCGTTGGTCGACTACAACCGCGCCGGCGTGCCGCTCGTCGAGATCGTCACCCGACCCATCACCGGGGTGGGGGAGCGCGCGCCCGAGGTGGCCCGCGCCTACGTGCAGACGCTGCGCGACCTGTTCCGGGCGCTCGGCGTGTCCGAGGCGCGGATGGAGCGCGGCAACGTGCGGGCGGACGTGAACGTGTCGCTGCGCCCGACCCCCGACTCGCCGCTGGGCACGCGCACCGAGACCAAGAACGTCAATTCGTTCCGATCCGTCGAGCGCGCCGTCCGCTACGAGATCAGCCGCCAGGCGGCGGTGCTCGACGCCGGCGCGTCGGTGGTCCAGGAGACCCGGCACTGGCACGAGGACACGGGCAGCACGACCTCCGGGCGCGTGAAGTCCGACGCCGAGGACTACCGGTACTTCCCCGAGCCCGACCTCGTGCCGCTCGTGCCGAGCCGCGAGTGGGTCGAGCAGCTGCGGTCCCGGTTGCCGGAGATGCCGGCCGCGCGTCGTCGGCGGCTGCAGACCGAGTGGGGCTACGCGGACGCGGAGATGCGCGACGTCGTCAACGCGGGAGCCGTCGAGCTCATCGAGGCCACGGTCGCGGCGGGTGCGTCGCCGGCCGCGGCGCGCAAGTGGTGGATGGGCGAGCTGGCGCGCACCGCGAACGCTGATGGTGTCGGGCTCGAGGAGCTGTCCGTCGCGCCGGCGCAGGTCGCGGAGCTGGCGGGCCTGGTCGACTCCGGTCGGCTCAACGACAAGCTCGCGCGCCAGGTGCTCGCGGGCGTCCTGGCCGGGGAGGGCTCCCCGGAGCAGGTCGTGGTGGCCCGGGGTCTCGGGGTCGTCTCCGACGACGGCGCCCTGATCGCGGCCGTCGACGAGGCGCTCGCGGCCCAGCCCGACGCGGCCGACAAGATCCGGGGCGGCAACCTCGGACCGGTCGGCGCGATCATCGGCGCGGTCATGAAGGCCACGCGCGGCCAGGCCGACGCGGCCCGCGTGCGCGAGCTCGTGCTCGAGCGCGTGGGCGCCTGAGGACGTCCGTCCGCGGCGCAGGTCGCGGCCGAGCGAGTGAGGGGACTGCGATGCAGACGCCGACGCTGCGGGGCGAGCTGGTCACGCTCCGGCCGATCCGGGCCGACGACGCCGACGCGATGTGGGAGATGGTCACCGACCCCGAGGGCATCCGGCTGACCGGCCGGCGCCCCGCCGAGACCCGGGAGGAGCTCGGTGGTTGGTGTGCTCGCGCGGCGGGCCTGCCGGGCCGGATGGACTGGGCGATCACGCACGACACCGACGAGTACCTGGGCGAGATCGTCCTCAACCAGGTGGACACGGTCGACGCGCGGGCCAACCTGCGCATGTCGATGCGCCCGGGACAGCGCGGCCGGGGCTTCGGGCGGGAGTCCATCTCGCTCGTCCTGGCCCTGGCGTTCGGCCACCCGCCCGAGGGGCTCGGGCTGCACCGGGTGTCGCTCGACGTGCTCAGCTTCAACGCGCGGGCCCGGGTGCTCTACGACAGCCTCGGCTTCGTGGAGGAGGGACGGCTGCGCGAGACCCACCGCGACGGCGACTTCTGGTGCGACACCATCGTCATGGCGATCCTGGAGGAGGACTACCGCGCGGTCCACGGGGCGACCCCGTGACCGAGGAGCCGGTGCCGCCGCGTCCGGTGACCATGACGGTCGCGCACGAGGACGTGCTGGCCGGGCTGGTCGCGGCGGGGGTCCCGGGCGGCGCCCGCGTGGTCCTGTGGGACGCCTCGACCCCCTTCGCCGACCGCGCGGAGGCCCTCAGCCTGGAGGCGGCGGACGTCGACGTCGTCGTGGTGCCGAACTATGGCGCCTCGCGCGCGCTGCTGGGCCGCCTGGCCGACCTGCCGCGCCTGTCGGTGGTGCAGCTCCCGAGCGCGGGGTACGAGCACGCCCTCCCGTACGTCCGCCCGGAGGTCACCGTCTGCAACGGCCGCGGCGTGCACGACGCCGGGACGGCCGAGCTGGCGCTCGGGCTGGCGCTCGCGTCCCAGCGGGGCATCGACGACGCAGTGCGTGACGCCGCAGACGGGCGCTGGGTACCACGGCTGCGGTCGTCACTCGCCGACCGGCGCGTGCTGGTGCTCGGCCACGGCTCGATCGGCGCGGCGGTCGCCCGGCGCCTGCGGGCCTTCGAGGCCGAGGTGGTGCCGGTGGCGTCGGCCCCGCGCGACGAGGACGGCGTGCGGGTGCACGGGGTGGACGAGGTGCTGGACCTGCTGCCCGCCGTCGACGTCGTCATCGTGACCCTGCCGCTGACGGAGGCGACCGAGCGCCTCGTCGACGCGCGGTTCCTTGCCGCGATGCCCGACGGGGCGCTGCTGGTCAACGTCGGGCGGGGGAGGGTGGTCGACACCGACGCGCTCGTGGCCGAGCTGGAGGCGGGGCGTCTCCGGGCCGCCCTCGACGTGACCGATCCCGAGCCGCTCCCGCCGGAGCACCCGCTGTGGCGGGCACCCGGGGCGATCGTCACCCCACATGTCGGCGGCTACACCGATGCGACGACGCCACGCCTGGTGGACCTGCTGCGCCGCCAGCTGGTCGAGCTCGTCGCGGGACGGCCCCCGTTGAACGTGGTCCGCACCGGGACGGCGCGCTGAGGGACGCGCCGGGTGACCGGCTCCGACCGGCCGGTCAGGCCAGCCGGCGGCAGCTCGACCGCTCGATGAGCTCGGTCGGCAGGGTGATGTGCGCGCCGCCTTCGGCCTGCCCGTCCATCATCGCGATGAGCTGGGCGATCGCCTCGGAGCCCATCTGCCGGATCGGCTGGGCGATCGTCGTGAGGGACGGCGTGCTCATCGCCGACTCGGGCACGTTGTCGAAGCCGATGATCGAGATGTCCCCGGGCACCGAGAGCCCCAGGCTGCGCGCGACGTCCATCGTGCGCAGGGCGGACAGGTCGTTGGCGGCGAAGATCGCGGTGGGCCGCTCGGGCATGGTGAGCAGGTCGTGGGCCGGCAGGTCCGCGGTGTCGGGCCGGTAGCCGCCGATGCGCATGAGCGCCGGGTCCACCGGGATCCCCGCCTCGGTGAGCGCGGTGCGGTAGCCCTCCTCGCGCAGGCGGGCGGACTCGAGGTCCGGGCGCCCGCCGAGGAACCCGATGCGGCGGTGGCCCAGCCCGAGGAGGTACTGGGTGGCGAGGTACGCGCCACGCATGTTGTCGGAGTCGATGGTCGTCAGGCCGGAACGGCCGCGGTGCGGGTCGACGGCGACCACGGGGATGCCCGGGTGCGCGTCGACGACGGTGGGGGTGACCAGGATGGCGCCGTCGATCAGCGTCCCGGACAGCCGGGAGAGGTACCGGCGCTCCCAGCCGACCGCGCCGCCGTGGCGGCCGCCACCGGAGTAGGCGAGGAGCTCGTAGCCCGTGTCGGCGATGGCGCTGGACGTCCCCTTGAGAAGCTCCGTGCTGAACGGCTCAAACTCGGCCACCAGGATGCCGATCACATTGGTGCGGGTGCTCCGGAGGCTCCTCGCGACGAGGCTGGACTCGTAGCCGAGCTCGTCGATGACCTCCTGGACACGCGCCGACGTGGCGACAGCGACGCCGTAGCGGCCGTTGATGACCTTGGACACAGTGGCAACCGACACGCCTGCCGTGCGTGCCACGTCGCTGATGGTCACCCGACCCTGGCGTTCCACGGCTGTGACTCTACCGTGTCGATATCGATATCGAAATCGATTGACACCCCAAAAATGCCCGTGCCAGACTCCCTCCCGTCCGAGCGTCGACGATGACAAGGAACGGATCATGGCGAGAATGCGAGCGCGGGCCGGCGCGGCCGTCGTGCTGGGCGTCAGCGTGGCCATGCTGCTGGCCGCATGTGGCGGCGACAGCGAGGATGGCGGCGACACTGGCACCGACGGCGGCGACGACACCGCGGCCGAGGAGCCCGTCACCATCACCTGGTGGCACAACTCGAACACCGACCCTGGCATGGGCTACTACCAGCAGGTCGCTGACGACTACATGGCCGAGAACCCGAACGTGACCATCGAGATCGAGGCGATGGCGCACGAGGACATGGTCACCCAGCTGGAGGCTGCCTTCCAGTCCGGCAACATGCCCGACATCTACATGGAGCGTGGTGGCGGCGAGCTTCGCCAGCACGTCGAGGCCGGCCTGACCAAGGACATCTCTGACCTTGCGGCCGAGACCATCGCCACCATCGGCGGTTCGGTCGCCGGTTGGCAGGTCGACGGCAAGACCTACGGTCTTCCGTTCTCCCTCGGTGTTGTGGGCTTCTGGTACAACACCCAGATCTGGGCGGACAACGGCGTCGAGCCGCCCGCCACGTGGGACGACTTCTACGAGGTCATCGACACCCTCAAGGCCAACGGCGTCGCGCCGCTGTCCGTGGGTGCTGCCGACCAGTGGCCGCTGGCCCACTACTACTACTACTTCGCCCTGCGCGAGTGCTCGCAGGAGACGCTCGTCAACGGCCTCGCCGAGTTCGACTTCAGCGACGCCTGCTGGGAGACCGCTGCGACCGACCTGAAGACCTTCGTCGACTCGCAGCCGTTCAACGACGGCTTCCTCGCCACCGTGGCGCAGGAGGGCCCGACGTCGGCCTCCGGCCTGCTGGCCAACGGCCAGGTCTCCGCTGAGATGCAGGGCCACTGGGAGCCCGGCGTCATGCAGGGTCTCAACGACGGCAACCCGGTCGAGAACATCGACTGGTTCCCGTTCCCCGCGGTTGACGGTGGCGAGGGCGACCCGGCCGCTGCCATCGGTGGCGGCGACGCGTGGGCCGCTTCGGCCGACGCTCCCGACGCAGCCGTCGACTTCATGATGTACCTGCTGTCCGACGAGGTTCAGACCGGCTTCGCCGAGCTGAACATGGGTCTCCCGACCAACCCGGCCGCGAGCTCCGCCGTCGCCGACCCGACGCTGGCCTCGCTCCTTGAGTTCCGCGACGCCTCGCCGTTCATCCAGCTGTACTTCGACACGGCGCTCGGCACGAACGTCGGTGGCGCGATGAACGCGGCGGTCGTGAACGTGTTCGCCGGGGCTGACCCTGCGACCATCGTTGCCGACACGCAGGCGGCTGCAGAACTGGAGTGACGGACGTGGCAGACGAAGCGACCGCCCGTAGGGGCGGAACCGCCTCGACTGCGACGCCGAACCCGACCGAGGCCGCCGGCAGCACCCAGGTGC
>JAEZBT010000052.1 GCA_023426865.1 Actinomycetes bacterium | reverse complement strand
GCTCGTCGCCTGGCTGCTGGCCGGCGGGCTCGCCGTCGGGCTGCTGGTCGCAGGCGCCGCCTCCGCCGTCGTGCACTTCGTGGACAACCAGGGCGCCGTCGGCCCGGACACCCCGGGCACGCCGCGGACGGAGGCTGCGCTGGCCGCGCTGACCTGCGGCGACGCCGCTCCGCCGGCCGACACCGGGCGCACGGTCACGGCCCAGGTCGATGTCAACGACCCCGACGTCGCAGGCGCGTACGCCACTGGCGACGACCTGCCCGTCATCGCAGGGCTGGTCAACGTGGGCGACGAGGTCGAGGTGCGCATCGAGTCCGACCTGGCCGTGGTCCTGGCGCGCGACGGCGTCGTCGCCGGGGAGCCGGTCACCGTCGACCTGCGCGACCCGGACGAGCGCCGCGCCGACCCGTACCGGATGAGCGTGCCGATGGGCATCGGGGCGACCGCCGAGACGACCACGGCGCTCACCGGGTGCGACGGCGAGCCGCTCGCGCCGGGCGAGTACACGCTCGTCGTCGGCGTGCGGGTCACGGCGCTCACCCCCGACGGCGAGGCGGACGGGCCGGCGCGGGAGCTCGTGGGCGAGTCGGTCCCCTTCCGCGTCGACTGAGCGGCCGGGAACCCAGGACAACCCCCACGCACCGCCGTTCGTCCTTGGGCTGACGGCGACGAACGACCCAGGGGGTGACTGGTGGGACCGACCGAAGGCTCACGGCGCGACGACGCGCTCGTCGCACTCGTCGCCGACCGCTGGCAGCCGCTCGTCGCCTACGCCTACCTGCTGGCCGGGGACCGCGCGTCGGCGGAGGACCTCGTGTCCGAGGCGGTCGTGCGCACCTTCACCGCCCGCCGGCGCGTCGACCCGGGCTCGGTCGAGGGCTACGTGCGCCGCGCGATCCTCACCATCTACATCGACGGCCACCGCCGCCGCGGCCGTTGGCGCGAGCGCCTCCCGTTCCTCGCCACACCCGACCACCACGACGGCCCCGAGGCCGCGGCCGGCGAGGCCGATGAGGTGCGCGCCGCGCTCGCGCACCTGCCTCGCCGGCAGCGGGCCTGCGTCGTCCTGCGCTTCTACGACGAGCTCTCCGTCGCCGAGGTGGCGGACACCCTCGGGCTCGCCGAGGGCACCGTCAAGCGCTACCTGAGCATGGCCCTGCGCGACCTCCAGTCACGGCTCGGCGCCCTCGCGCCGGGCGCCACCGCCGAGCCCGTCCTCGTCCGGGCCGAGCCGGCACCCATCACCTCCGCCCCCGAGGGAGACCTGGCATGAGCATCGACCTGCACGACGCCCTCACGACGCTCGTGGCGACCGCCCCGCGCTCGGAGCCGCCGACGACGACGCTGATCCGCCGCGTCCATCGGCGCCGGACGTCGCGCGCGATGACGACCTCCGCCGTCGGCGTGGTGGCCGCCGGGGCCGCTGCGACGGGCGGGCTCGGCTGGTGGCCGGACCTCTCGCGCGGCCCGGCGTCCGCCGACCCGCCCGTGGCGACGCCGGCCACGGAGGCACCGGTCCCGGCGGGCAGCACGGCGCCGTGGGACCTCTACCCCGGTGCGTCCATCGACGTCGCGACCGCGCCGACGCGCACCGTCTCCGAGGCGCTCGCGGCCCTCACGGTGCAGGTGCCACTCGCCGACAGCTCGGACGTCCGCAACGAGCCGTTCCTCATGGACGCCACCGACGGCGCCTGGGTGCGTCCCTCCTGGGCGGCCGACAGCTCCACCTGGCTCATCGGCACGGTGTCGCTCTCCCCCGACGGCCGCACGCTCGTCGCCTGGGTCGAGGACGCCGACCGGCGCGGCGCGTACGAGCTCGTGGACGTCGCCACCGGCGCGCGGACGCCGGTGGCCGGCGTCGAGCGCGACGGCAGCCCCTGTCTCGCGGGGGGTGCGACCTACGCGCCGGACGGCACCCTGACGTTCCTGACGACCTGTGACCCGGAGGCCGGACCCCTCGTGGCGTTCACCGTCGCGCCGAGCCAGGCGACGGCCGCCCCGCTGATCGAGATCGACGGCGTCAACCTCGCCTCGGGCGGGAACGTCGAGTACTCCCCCGACGGATCCCTGCTGGCGATCAGCGCGTACGACGTCGCCGAGCCGTACACGCCCCGGACGGTCGTCGTCGACCGGAACGGCGCCGTCGTGCGCGAATGGCCGGCCGCGCTGCGTTCGCAGACCGTCTGGTACGGCAACGACGCGCTGCGGGCGAGCGAGCTCGAGCGGACAGACGAGGGCGAGTGGAAGGGCTACCTGATCCCGAGCACGGGCGCGACCGTCGGCGAGATCCGCTCGTACGACGAGCAGCCGTGGGAGTACGGACCCGCGCCGGCGCTGCTCGAGACCACGCACGGCCAGGAGGTCCGGGGACACCGCGCGACCTCCGAGGACGCCGAGCCGTGGGTGTTCGACCTCGAGGACACCGCGACGGGCGTGGTCCGGGCGTGGCTGCCGGTCCGGGACTCGACAGCGCCGCCCGAGCGCCAGCCGACCGTCTTCTGGACCGGCGACACGCTCGCGCTGCGCACCCGCTGACGCGAGCCGCTCGGGAGGCGCCGGCGCCCGTCCCGGGTGAGGGTGGAGCCCATGACGCCCACCCAGTCCGACGCCGCCGGCGCGGTCCTGTTCGACATCGACGGGACACTCGTCGACTCGAACTACCTGCACGTGCACGCCTGGATGCGAGCGTTCGCGGACCTCGGCGACGACCTCACCCGGCCGGTGGACGCCTGGCGCATCCACCGCGGAATCGGGATGGGCTCCTCGCTGCTGCTCCCGGACCTGCTGGGCGACGACGCCGACCGCCTCGCCGGCCGCGCCAAGGAGGGGCACGCACACCACTACCGCGAGCTCGCCGGGCTGCAGCGCCCGTTCGACGGCGCCCGCGAGCTGGTCCGGGCCGTCGCCGATCGCGGCGCCCGGACGGTGCTGGCGACGTCGGCGGCCCCCGAGGAGCTCGAGGAGCTGCTGAAGGTGCTCGACCTGGAGGATGTGCTCACGGGCGTCACCTCCGACCAGGACGTGGACAACGCCAAGCCCGAGCCCGATCTCGTGCGCGCCGCCCTGGGGACCGCAGGCGTGCCGCCCGAGCGTGCGGTGCTCGTCGGCGACACCGGCTGGGACGTCGAGGCGGCGGGCCGCGCGGGCGTGCCGTGCGTCGCCGTCCTGACCGGCGGGGTGAGCGAGGCCGAGCTGCTGGCTGCGGGCGCGGCGGCCGTCTACCGCGACGTGGCCGCGCTGCTCGCCGACCTGGACTCCAGCCCACTCGCCCACGCGTGGCACACCGAGGACTGAACACCCACCGACATCGACCGAGGGGACACCCATGAGCGACCAGACGACTCCGACCGACCCGACCCGGGAGTACGACCAGCCGGGTGCCGAGCCGCGCATCGGGCACCCCGGGCACACCGAGGAGATGCGGACCGAGCCCGACCACGGCGAGGAGTCGTACGTCGGAGCGGGCCGGCTCGAGGGCCGGCGCGCGGTGATCACGGGCGGCGACTCGGGCATCGGCCGCGCGGTGGCCATCGCGTTCGCCCGCGAGGGCGCCGACGTCGTGCTCTCCTACCTGCCCGACGAGCAGGAGGACGCGGAGGTCACCGCAGGCCACGTGCGCGACGCCGGCCGACGCGTCGTCCTCGTGCCGGGTGATATCCGCGACGAGGCGCACTGCGGGGAGATCGTCGAGCGCACCGTCGCCGAGCTGGGCGGGATCGACGTGCTCGTCAACAACGCGGCGTACCAGATGGCGCAGGAGGGCGGCCTGCTCGACATCACGACCGAGCAGCTCGACCGCGTGATGAAGACGAACATCTACGCGATGTTCTGGCTCTGCAAGGCGGCAGTGCCGCACATGGCGCCGGGCTCGTCCATCATCAACACCTCGTCGATCCAGGCCTACCAGCCCAGCCCCGAGCTGCTCGACTATGCGACCACCAAGGCCGGCATCGTGAACTTCACCAAGGGCCTCGCCCAGCAGCTCGCCGACCAGGGCATCCGCGTGAACACCGTGGCCCCCGGTCCGGTCTGGACACCGCTCATCCCCGCGACCATGCCGGAGGAGAAGGTCGAGGGTTTCGGCGCGGACACTCCGCTGGGCCGCCCCGCACAGCCCGCCGAGCTCGCGCACGCGTTCGTGTTCTTCGCTTCCCAGGAGTCCAGCTACGTCACCGGGGAGCGCCTCGGCGTGGCGGGCGGCAAGCCCATGCCGTAAACCCTTGCCGTCGCCGGACCCCACCGACGAGTCCGAGCCGACGCCCGCCGACGACGTCCGGCCCTGGCCCGATGCCGCGCGGCTCACCGAGGCGCCGACCTGTGGCGCGCCCCTGCCCGCGATGGTGGACCCGGATCCCGACGGGGCGCACGAGGTCTACTTCTTCACCTACGTCACCGGGTGGCCGGCCGTCGAGGGCGAGCCGCTCGCGCTGCAGACGTCCGTCGCCATCGGCCTCGAGGGCGGCGAGCTCCACGGGCAGCCGCTCGCGGTGCCGCAGCTCGTGGTCCTGCGCGACGACGTCGTCGTCGGGATGGTCGACCTGCCGACCGAGCTGCCGGCGACGCTCACCGCCCTGATCAGCACGGGCGGGGGTCCGGTCACCGAGGCCGAGCCCGTCCTGACCGCGTGCGACGGGAGCGGCCCGCTGCCGGCCGGCGACTACCGGATGTTCGTCTGGCAGCCGTTCGCGCCCGTCGCCGGGTTCTCCGGCGGGCCGGAGGACCTCCTGCTCGCGGCCGACGCCGAGGGTCTGCGCATCGAGCCCGCCGGGACGCCGCGCCTGCCGGGCTGCGGCCACCCCTTCGACCCCGAGCCGATCGACGACGCCCGCTGGCTGGTGGAGGGCGAGGTGGTCGTCGGGCGCGAAAGCCCGGACGGCTTCACCCCCGACCCGACGGGCGACCGCATCAGTGCGTTCTTCACGAGCGGCCCCGACGGCGAGCCCTACGCGATGAGCGGCTGGCCGGAGGGCCGGGCCTACCTCGTCGACACCGACGGCACGATCGCCTTCTGGGACGACCCGGCCCTCATGGTCGACGAGGCGCCGAGCGGCCGCCTCTGGGAACCCCTCGACTGCCGCACAGGCGAGCGCCTGGCCGGCACCTATCGGGCCTTCCGGTACGAGACGCGGTGGCCGTGGCCGGGCATGCCGGCGGAGCCGCCGCGCGAGGTCGTCCGGCTCCCCGACGTCACCGTCGCGCCCGCCGCGGGAGGCTGAGGGCCCGGGGCGCTCATTCACCCGCCACCTTCCGCCGATCAGTACAACGATCGGCGGGGCTCGCCCGTCAGTGGGGTAGGTCGGCGCACCAGGCGCCGATGACGGTGACTGTGGGACGGGGACGCGATGGCCGAGCGCCGGGGGGACCGCGCGTTGGAGGTGTTGGCCCGCGACCGCGGGGCCGACCTGCTGGCGTACGCGACCCTGATCACCGGCGGCGACCGCGCCGCCGCGCAGGACCTGGTCCAGGACGCGATCGTGGCCGTCTTCGGGCGCATGCGCACCGGCTTCGCGCCCGACGTCGCCGAGGCCTACGTGCGGCGCGCGATCGTCAACGGCTACGTGGACTCGTTCCGCAAGCGCCGCGGATTCCCGCAGCGCCGACACCTGGTCGCGGTCACCGAAGCCGGGCCCGCCTCGGCGGACGTCGCCGACGCCCTCGACCTGCGCACTGCCCTGCGCACGCTCGCACCCCAGGAGCGCGCCGCCGTGGTCCTGCGCTACTACGAGGACCTCACCGTCCCCGAGATCGCCGACCGGATGAACCTTGCCGAGGGCACCGTCAAGCGCTACCTGTCCAACGCGTTGGGCAAGCTCCAGGACCGCCTCGGCCCGCTGTCCTTCGACCACGACGACGCCGTCCCGGTCACCACGACGCAGCCGCCCAGCGCACGCCCAGTGCGCGTCCCGACCCGCCCCGGGAGCACCCGATGACGCACGACGAGCGCGACCTGCGCCACCTGTTCGCGACGACCGCCGCCGAGGAGCGCGCCGCCGCGGCGCCGCTCGACGTCACGGCCCTGGTGTCGCTCGCCCACCGTCGCCGGACGGTCCACGCCGCGACGTACTCCGCCGTCGGGCTTGGGGTCGTCGCCGCCGTGGGTCTCGGCG